>NZ_JBHUKY010000019.1:365776-432030 GCF_042684125.1 Paenibacillus rhizoplanae
TCGAGCTTACGCTGATGAGCGCGGTCCGCCTGATCCGCGAGGCGCTGCCGCATATGCGCAGCGCAGGGGGAGGGCGGATCGTCAGCATCAGCTCGGTCTCGATCAAGCAGCCCATCGCGGGGCTGATTCTCTCGAATGTGTTCCGCGCAGGCGTGAGCGCGCTGAACAAGAGCCTGGCTACGGAGCTTGCTCCGGAGGGCATCCTGATCAACAGTCTGGCCCCCGGACGGATCGGCACAGACCGGATACTCCAGCTTGACGGCAAGCGGGCGGACGCGCAGGGCATCACGCTTGCGCAGATTCAGGAGGAAGCCCTGAAGGCGATTCCGCTGGGAAGAACGGGCACGCCGGAGGAGTTCGGCAAGGCGGCGGTATTCCTCGGTTCTTTTGCCAATACTTATATTACCGGACAGTCCCTGCTGATCGACGGCGGAATGGTGAAATCGCTCTAGGACAGGCTCTTGACTCAGCGGCTCATTTCACTTATGATAGTATGGCGTGTAAAAATCGGAAGATTTACGCATCTCCCTTCGTCTAACCGGATTGTTCAAATAGACCAAGAGATGGCTTCAACATCTTTCATAAGTTGTATCAGTACGGAAAGGAGGTTACTACAATGAAACAAGGCATACACCCTAAGTTCAACCAGGTTATTTTCTTCGATGCTAGCGTAGGCTTCAAATTCCTGAGCTCATCCACGAAATCATCCGGTGAAACAATGGAATGGGAAGACGGCAACACTTACCCAGTGATCCGTGTAGACTCCAGCTCTGCATCCCACCCGTTCTACACAGGTAAACAAAGAGATACCGAAACTGGCGGCCGCGTTGACAAGTTCAAACAACGTCTCGCTCAGAAGAAATAATGGTATTGCTATAGAGGGTATTCCCGCATCCATGCAGATGGTGAAGGAGTATCCTCTTTGTTTTGTGTGCTTACTTTTGGCATAATGATTCATTTGTACGAAAGAGTAGGATATAATAAGGCAAAGTTATCTCGAAAATAGGAGAAATATGACATGCCGTGGATGCAGGGTTATCCGTTCTACTTGGTAATGGGCAGCGTTCTAAGTCTCTACATGGGCATCGGTTCTTACAAGCACCGCCATACACCAGGAAGATGCTATTTATGGATATTAATGCTGCTGGTCAGCATGATCTTCGCGGCTACGGCCGGAGAGATTCTGCCCGGTTCCTTCGAGGCTAAGTTATGGTGGAAGAATGTGCAGCAGGGCCCTCTTTTTTTGAGTGCGATCTTCACCTATGCGGTTATTAAAGAGTATGTGTCCCGCTCCTCTGAGGGTTTGTCCAAGAGGCTTATTTATTTTTGTATCCCCGTGGCAGTGGATGTACTGCTGATCTTCACCGACTCCTACCACCATCTGATGCGCAGTGAGGTCGGACTGGCTACGGTGGCGGGTGTTACCGGAATCGCCCTGAAGCCCACGGTACTCAGCATGATCTTCATTGCGTACGATCAGTTATTCGGACTGTATGCGGTGTATCTGCTGGCCATTTCCCTCCTCAACGGGCCTAAATATTATTTCCGCCATAATGCGCTGCTGTTATTCAGTCTGCTGGTTCCGGTCCTGTCGGTGTTCCTGCTTCCGCTGCTGCAGATTACGATTACAGGCTTCACGGCTTTCACCTACCTGCCGCCCATCGTGGCCGCCTACCTCACCTTGTTCCGCGATCCCAGATTGTCCTTATACCCGTTGGCTAAGAATAAAATCTTCGAGAATATGAAGGACGGCATCGTCCTGACGGACCGCTACGATTACATCATGGATGTGAATGAGGCTGCGGACGCCATGCTCTCCGAGCTGCTGGAGGAGAAGCCGGAGACCTGGATGGGCGCTAGCATTCAGCCGCTGCTTAGGCAGCACGGGCAGCTATCGGCCTGTTATGCGGAGCGGCGAGAGGGGCAGTTCGAAATCGAGCCTCCCGGCCGGAGCGGGTCCTGTTACGGGGTTGCACTCATTGCCATAGAGCAGGTCCGGGCGAAGGGTACGGGGATGCTGCTGGTCTTCAGTGATCTTAGCGAGAAGAAGAGGGTTGAGCGGGAGCTGCTGCATCAGGCCACGGTAGACGATCTGACAGGGCTGTACAACCGCAGACATTTCATGAGGCTGGTGCAGAATTATTCGGCGCAGATGGGTGCGGGAATGGCCTTGCTGTTGTTCGACATCGATGATTTCAAATTAATTAATGATACATACGGGCATATGGCCGGTGATCAGGCACTGGTGGATTTGTCGGGCAAGATTATGCAGGTATACCATAACCAAGGGATTGCCGGGCGCGTAGGCGGCGAAGAGTTCGCCGTCTGCTTCTTCGCCGGCAGCGAAGCTGAGGCCTTGGAGGAGGCGGAGAGCTTCCGCACCGCTATGAGTGAGCACATCGTTGAGCTGGACGGGGGGCATCACATCCAGCTTACGGTGAGCATCGGCATTGCTTTTACGGATCAAGCAGATGTGACCTTCGAGGACCTGTACCGCGAGGCGGACGAGGCGCTCTACCTGTCCAAGGCCACGGGGAAGAACCGGGTAACTTTGGGCCGCGAACCTCTGGTGCGTCAGGCGGCTAAGGGGTAGGGAGGCGGGAACCGAGGCGGATGCGCTCCTCCCCGAATCCGGTGCGAAGCGATAGGCGCGGCCTCAACCGGCCTTGTTCTGGCTAAAGACGCGTCAGCTTCAGGACCGCGCTGCTGCGGTCGTAATGCATCGCTACGCCTAGCTCGGAGCATAGCGCATCCAGCGGGATCATGACTTTCCCGTTCCGCAGCTCCGGCGGAGTTCCGGTAAGGAGAACCTTCCTTGCATTCACGGTCAGAATCATCGGCGGCTCGAATTGCTTCAGCTGCTGGATGGACAGCGCCGGGGTAAGTGTCCGGTTCCCTTCATTGATTCGTGGAGCGTTCAGCGTGGTTCTGGAGCTCAGGCCCAGCCCGATATTGAATTTCAGATGGATGCCGAGTGAATCGCAGATTTCCAGCAGCTTGTCGTTATAGGAGCCGTAAGGGAAAGCGATAGCCGAATCCGTATTGCCCAATTCTTCTTTCAGCCTGCGCTCTGCATGGGCCAGGTCCCCGGTTACTCTTCTGTAGTATTCTTCATTCAGTTCATTCCGGTTCTCATCATGAATGTACAGCAGGGAGCTCGCTGCCGGGCGGGTGCCGCCCTCTGCATCGACTACTCCATAATAATGCAGATTATACGTATGATTATAAAAGCCCATTCCGGCGCGCTTCATCTCCCGCATCTGCTCCCAGGTCAGCTTGGGCACCTGATGCTTATTAGTGTTGTCCACATCGGAGACAATGATGAAGTTCACTGCGGTGTAGCCGTACTTTTGCAGAATGGGAAAAGCCAGCTTATAAAAGCTCTCATAGCCGTCATCGAACGTCAATAGAACCGCATTATCGGGAACCGGTGCGCGGTCCAGCATGAATTCCCGGTACTGCTTCATCGTAATGACATGGAAGCCCTCCTGCTTCAGCAGCTGCATCTGTTCATCAAATTGTACGGCGGGTAATACGCCAGGATAGAGCATTAACGGGGTTTCCGTCAGATGGTGATACATGAGTACCGCCACATGATCCTTGTAGTACACACCCTTGGGGAGCGGAGCCTCCTTCTCCCAGCCGATGCGCGCATCCAGAATCCGTTCAGCGATATCTTTATCCACCATCAGCTTATGATCCGCTGTCAGTGCATAGGCATCTGTCGTGATTTTGGCTCCATCAAGGCCGGTAATATTCAGCTTGGTCATCCCTTTATGTCTGAAAGGCACAGGCAGGAAGACCACCACCAGTAGCAGCAGGATGAGGATATAACGTTTGTGCGGTTGGTGCAGGTTCAGTTTCAATGTCCGATTCTCCCCATCTCCCGAATATACAACAATAATAAACCTATAACGTCTGCCAAGACAAAAATGTGACAGGATCTTAACTAAGTGATGTGATTTTTGTTAGGTCTGTGGTGGTAATTAGAACTATAGTAATATCAATATATTAACAATTTGCCGATTAGCAGATACTGGGGGGCGGCTATGGAGGATTTCCGAGATCGGATGAGGGCTGTGCAGCAGCAGCAGGACGGGCTTTTGAAGGCATACCAGTCTTTGATAGAAGAATACGAGAGCAGTGATCTCGTCCGCGAGAATGAAGTGCTGAGGCAGGAAAATGGGGCAAACAGGCAGAGCCTGGCGGAGCTGAAGGCTCAGGCTGCGAGGCTGGAACGCGACAACTCGGAGCTGCGGACCGCGCTGGCCGAGCAGATTCTGGATGAGAAGCTGGGCATTCTGCGGGTCTCGCGGCAGAAGCTGCAGACTTATTTTGCCTCGCGGGACCATGCTTATCTCGACCGGCTGACATCCTTCGAGCAGGACGCCAAGCGGCGGATAGAGGAGATGTACAGTATCGGGACCCGCGAGCTGGGCCAGGAGAAGAACCAGATCACTTATATTCTGGATGAGGTGCAGGCGAAGCTGAAGGAGAGTATTCTGCTGCGCAGACAATGGCAGCGGGAGACAGAGCGTTCGCTCAGGGGGACGATGGACAGCGGTCTGGATGATTTGGCTGCGGAAGGGGTTGACGAGGAGACCCTGCTGCGCCGCCGCAAGCAGAACCGGATCGAAATGAAGATCGGCCTGAACTGGATCAACCGTCTGGGAATTCTGCTGCTGATCCTGGCGGTAGGGGCCGGGTTCAGATACACCTACTCCACCTGGTTCAATGATTATATGAAGGGCAGCGCCTTCTTCCTGCTGGGGGCAGTCATGCTGGCGGGCGGGGAGTGGCTGTTCCGCAAGGGGCGGGGGGCCTTCGCTCTGGGGCTGATTGGCGGCGGGGTGTCGGTGCTGTACGGCTCGATATTTTACAGTTATTTTCTGCTGGAGATTATCGGGTTATGGGCCGGGATCGGCCTGTCGGTGCTGGTCACGCTGTCCGCTGTGCTGCTGTCGCTGCGCTATGAGTCACGGACGATCTGTTCCATGGGGCTTGTAGGGGGCTATCTGCCGCTCTTCTCTTATATTGGAGCCTTCGGGCTGGAGGGCAGTGCGGTGTATGCGGCGATGGGGTATCTGTTCGTGCTGAACCTGCTGATTCTGCTGATCTCTCTGCGCAAGCGCTGGGTGGTGGTCAATTATATCAGCTTCCTGTTCAACACGCCGTCTATCCTGCTGCTGATTTATCTGGCGGATAGCTATGCTGCGGGCATTCTCTGCGCTGTGCTGACCTTCGTCATGTATCTGGGCATTACGCTCTGGTACCCGTTCAAGTTCAAGACGAAGCTTAACTGGCTGGACTTCTGCCTGCTGGGCTGTAACACGCTCGTTAGCTGCATGACGCTGTATGTTCTGTTCCTGAATGCCGGGCTGGATGACTTCAAAGGCGCGCTGGCGCTGGCCTTCTGCCTCATGTATCTGGGGCTTGGCGTGCTGCTGGAGAAGCAGATGCCGCAGGAACGCGAGAGCCGTCTGCTGTTCTATGTCACCTCACTGACCTTCGCCATTCTGATGATTCCGTTCCAGCTTGGGGCGGCCTGGTGGTCGATCGGCTGGCTGGTGGAAGGCGTGGCGCTTACGGTCTACGGACATCTGTACCGCTTCAAAATGGTGGAACGCGCAGGCTGGGGCATTCTTTCCCTCTGTCTGTTGACCTTCTTCGGATTCGACGTTCTGCTGCAGCTCTCGGAGTATAACGCAGTAATCTACTACACGAACTCCTATTTCGATCTGAAATATACGTTTATTACGGCGGGAATGATGATTGTAGCCTTATTGTATGCCGTCCGTTATTCGAATCAGGAGACGCTGCTCCGCAGCACGCCTGCGGAGGTGCGGGCTACCGTCTGGTTCAAATATGCGGCTATCGTCAATTTCTACGGGTATGTGGTGTATGAAGCCTTGCGCCTGTACGACTGGATGGTGCCGGAGGATCTGGCGCACAATGCCTTTTACAAGCTGCTGCTGGCAGGTCTGCTTACCTCTGGACTCGCTTATGCGCTGCCGAAGGTGAACGTTCTGTATGACAGGGTGGTCGGCATTATGGTCCTGGGGCTGCATGGGATCGCCTATGCGATCTGTATCGGCATTACGCTGGGTCTGCCCAGTCTCCCGGAAGGCTGGTCCGGCAGCACTGCCGCAGATCTTGTGGCGCTGGGTCTGCTTATTTTGTTCAATGTGTTCGTGTGGTTCAACAGTGCCAGGCTGCTGCGGACAACGCTGCTGCGCGATTACAAGAATATAGAGCTGTACCCGGTAGCTATGGGTATCTATCTGCTGGTTATGGTTACGGCGTTCCTGGCGGTGCAGATGCAGGTGCGTGATGGCGGACTGGCCTTCAGTCTGCTCTATCTGCTGCTGGCGGTGTTGTTCATTATGTATGGCTTCTGGAAAAGATATCTGTATATCCGCCGCTTCGGCCTGGCGCTGTCCCTGCTGGCAACCGGCAAGCTGCTGCTCTATGACTTGACCCTGCTGAACACCGGCAGCAAGATCATCGCGTACTTCAGCTTCGGACTCTGCCTGCTGGGGATATCCTACCTCTATCAGCGGATAACAGTCAGAATGGAGGAAGCTTATGCGCTTGCTGAGCAAGACAGGCCGGAGAGCTAGAGCAGCTGTGCTGCTCGCTGTATTGGGCGGACTCATACTGGGTCCCGGCGCTTCTCCGGCGCACAGTGCGGCAGCGGCATCCGGCGGAGCGGAGAAGACGGGCGGCGGGCAATGGAAGCTCTCGCGTGAAATCTCCGTCCCGGAGGCGGCTCCGTACTATGAATTGTATCTGGATGAAGCGGTGTACCGCTCGGCAGCAGAGGACTTGCGCGATCTGCGCATACAGGACAGCACCGGCGCTCCGGTTCCCTATTATATGGAGAGTGGAGCGGAGACGGTGGAGGAGCATAGTGCTGTCTACTCCTCAGCCCTGACCCACAAGGCAGTGAAAGGGACAGATACCCTGCTGGATTATCAGATTAAGCCGCTTGCCGAGCATGTCGATATTCAGGGGAACCGACTGGTGTTCGAATTGCCCGCGGATTCCTTCCTGAAGCATGTGGAGGTGTGGGGCGGCTATGACGGGCAGGCCTGGGAGCTGCTCGGCACAGGGGATCTGTATGCCACAAACGGGTTAAGTGCGGACAGCATTACGCTGGAGCGCAGCTACAAGTTCGGCTATTACCGGCTTGTGGTGAAGAACAACCCGGAAGGGCTGGAGTTCCCCGGCCTGACGCTGGTGGACAGCAGCAGGGAGTGGAGCACGGCTGCATTCATGCGGCAGAAGACGCCGCAGACAGAGATTAAGCAGGTGGAGAACCGTACCGAGATCATGATCAGCAACACGGACCGGCTGAAGATTGGGAAGGTGATGCTCGGCAGCACCGGGAATTTCCTGCGGCGCTATGAACTGTATGACAGTGCCGGGATCAAGCTCCCGGTCACCGGGAGCGGGGAGCTGTACCGGCTGGACTTCAAGGATACCCGGATCTCCCGGACGGAGATTCAGCCGGTGGTGCCAGCCGCTTCTGATTCCCTGCGGGTGGTCATCTATAATCTGGACGATGCCCCCATCTCCATCACGGACCTTAAGATCGAATATCTGGTGGACCGGCTTGTATTCGCGGGCGGGGAGAAGACGCCTTATTCCTTGCTCTATGGCAACACGCTGGCAACCGCTCCGCAGTATGATATTATTAATTTCAAAGACCGGATCAGCGGGGAAAAGCTTGTGCAGGCCGCGCTGGGTGCAGAGACACCTGTACCGGTAACGGCAGGAGATCCGCCCGGCACAAGCTGGTGGCTTCAGGGACGCTGGGGCTTCAATGCCATTATTATTGCGGTCTCGCTGCTGCTTATTCTCATCGTTGCCCGCAAGCTGGGCCGGACGAAAGAGTAGATGCGACACGAACCCACAGAAAGAAGGATTACTGCATGACCCTGATCATCGTTTGCGCAGTACTGCTCGTGCTTGTTGCGGCTGCCTATCTTCTAATGACGGTCTATCCGGCGTTCGGGCGGAGGGCCGGGAAGCAGGAGAAGACCCGTAACCTCCGTTCCGCTCAATACAGCAAAGGCAAATTCGCTTATCCGCAGACTGCAGACCTGAGCGGGGAGAAGGCCAGAAGCAGCGGACTCTCTATTCTGCGAGACTTCATTAAGGGCAACCCCCGCTCCAGACCCCCTGAGCCTCTTCAGCCGCAGCCGCTATTGCCGTCATCCATTGGAGAGGGCCGCGACACCCGGGTTACCTGGTTCGGGCATTCGGCGGTGCTGCTGGAGATGGATGGCGTGACCCTGTTCCTGGACCCTATGCTGGGCCGTGCACCGTCGCCGTTCCCGTTCATTGGCGGCCGCCGCTACAGCAAGCAGCTTCCGCTGGAGGTCTCCCTTCTGCCGCAGATGGATGCGGTTCTGCTCTCCCATGATCATTATGATCATCTGGACTATGGAACCATCCGCCAGCTGAAGGATAAGGTGGGATTGTTCATTGTACCGCTGGGTGTCGGCACTCATCTGCGCCGCTGGGGGGTGGCCGCAGAGAAGATCCGTGAGCAGGACTGGGGCGATACACTCACCTACGCGGGGATCGCCTTCACCTGCGCTCCGGCGCGGCATTTCTCCGGGCGGAGTCTGCTGGACCGCAACACCACGCTGTGGTGCTCCTGGATTATTCAAGGGGAGAAGTCCAAGGTCTTCTTCAGCGGGGACAGCGGGTATGGTCCACATTTTGCTGAGATCGGACGTACGCATGGACCCTTCGACCTCACGCTGATGGAATGCGGCCAATATGATCCGCGCTGGGCGGATATCCATATGCTGCCGGAACAGACTGTAGAAGCGCACATTGATGTGCAGGGAGGTCTGCTGATCCCCATTCATTGGGGCGCATTCACCCTGTCGATGCATGACTGGACCGATCCGGTGGAGCGTATCTCGGCTGCTGCGGCGCTGAGAGGGGTACGGCTGGTGACACCAAGAATCGGGGAGACTGTAATTGCAGGGTCTGCCGGGTATCCGGTTCTTCCGTGGTGGAGATAGGGCTGCACGCCTGAAGGGGACCTGTGGTACAATCAGGGTTCATACATGCCAAGGAGCTGACGAACGAAGATGAGTAATGAAGTGAATGAGCAGGAACTGGTGGAGGTATTATCTGCACAGACGAAGGTGGCCCCGGAGGTCATCCGGCTGGTGCTGAAGCATGAGCAGGCGTTCATCAATAAGGCTAAGGCCAACGCCAAAGGCGAGATTGATATCGATAATGATGATCTGGTCGACTATGTGACTGCGCAGCGCGATGTGAAGCTGGACGAGTTAACGGTGGAGACCCTTCTGGACGCAGAAATGGATTACCTGATGGACAAGGGACTGGCCGGATATATCGACTGAATCCTATTGCCGGCGGCGCATGGCTGATCCCAAGAAGCCGTGCGCCCGGCAAGTTTTCTCTAAAATTTAAAATTTATTTTGTGTGATTGGCAAGAAACCTTTGCATTTGGAAAATTAGTGTGCTACAATGAAGTCAATCATAAATTTAACGCCTTAATTCACATATTGTAAAAGGTTATCAATTTGTGTTTTGAATCCTTTTCCAATGTGTGAATTTTTATTTGTTCGTACAATACGTAGGAATAAAAGGACATGTGTTAAATAAACTTTGGAGGTAATATCATGCAAACAGGTACAGTAAAATGGTTCAACGCAGACAAAGGTTTCGGTTTTATCGAGGTTGAAGGCGGAAGCGACGTATTCGTACACTTCTCCGCAATCACTGGCGACGGCTTCAAATCTTTGGACGAAGGCCAACGCGTTGAGTTCAACGTAACTCAAGGCGCTCGTGGTCCACAGGCTGAGAACGTTGTAAAACTGTAATATCACAAATAAGCTACCCTTAACATCCGTTGAGGGTAGTTTTTTTTATAACCGGGTAAGAGAGAACAAGCATCCGTTCTGCCACAACAGTCCATAGGACGCACTAACCAAGCTATTAGGAGGGGTACTTATGTATTTTCGTAAAAAAGCGCTGGTAGATCTCCCGCAGGAAGAAACGGCCGTCTGGTTCTGCACCAAGGAAGAATGCACCGGGTGGATACGCGACAACTTTGCCTTTCAACATGTGCCTACCTGCTGGCAATGCAATTCGCCAATGACCCGAAGCATGAAGATGCTGCCTACGCTCGTTAATAAGAATTTGGACGCGAAGGCCATTAAGAAGAGTGTTACTATTCATTAGGCTGCCGCTCTCTAATCGGATCATACAGAATTAGAGAATAGCAACCCATAATACAGCAGTTCGTTCCTTGCCCGCAATGGGCTATTTTTTTTGTTTCTTTTCTGCGTGCCGGGTGATCATCGGGGTTGACAATACTGGTAAATACAGGGATGATGTAGCTATGAGAAAATACTTTTTGCTTCTGACGTTCCTTGTGATTGCCTTGAATGCAGCGGGGATTTTTTATCATAAGCCTATGCTGAACATCATCGCAATCGGTATGATTATAATATTGATTCCGCTGGATATTTATCTGGAGCCGACCCGCCGCAAAGTCATGAGTTACTGCATCGGCGCAGTATTGCTGGCACTGCTGTGGGTGGCCCTGCATTTCGAATGGATCACTCCGTTAATGTTCATCTAAGTAGTCTTCTGAGTAAGCCCTTAGGGCAGCTCCTTGAACCGGGAGAGCTGTGCTAAAAGGGCTCTTTGTTGTTGGTAGATGCTCGGGAATTCAAGGCTGTCTCTTGCCTGCGGACAATGATTTCTCTTGACAAAACTCCCGGGGTTTGGAGAATAGAGTTGGAAACGCTGCCAACGAAAGAGGGAATTCTGATGCTTCAGAGGTTCAGAGAGCTCAACACACTGCGCAATCAGATATTCATTGGTTTTTTGCTGGTGATGCTCATTATTATTCTGGTTTCCGGGGCATTTGTGTATGACCGTGTCTCTATTCTGCTCAAAAATAATGCCGAGCGGCATATCCAGCAGACGGCGGTTCAGGCCAACGGGCGGCTGGACGCGCTGACCGGCCAGATCGACGGCCTGATGGAGCAGGTGGCCAATCATCCTACCGTTCAACAGCTGCTGCTGGAGGAGCTGGAGGGCAATGAGGTGTCCTTCAATCAGCGCCAGTCGCTGCTGCAGATTATCTCCAGCTATCAGGCCTACATGCCGAGTGTAGGCTCGCTGGAGCTATATACCGCCGATTACAGGCTGCTGTTCCCGATTAAGGAAGGCAGCCTGGAGAGCAGAATTAACGAGCTGCATATCAGTGAGGCTAATGCCGAGAAGGGGCGGCTGGTCTGGATTGGCGTTGACCCGCATGATGACCAGAGCCTGCTGGCGATTCGCCAGGTCAGCCTGATGGATCGCTGGTTCTCGCGGGGGGGCTACCTGATGGCCCGCATCCAGCGCAGCTACTTCCAGCTCGACGATCCATTCTCCGGCAGTGACAGCGGGGAGTCTGTACTGCTCGTGAATGATGAAGGCCAGCTCCTCGGCAGCAGCGGAACGCCGCAGGAGGATCTGCTGCCGCTGCTGGAGAGCGGGGATCAGACGGTGAACTTCAGGGGCAAGGAGTATGTGCAGGTCAAGCTGCGCTCAGACAAGACGTCCTGGACGCTGCTGGTACTGACGCCTGTCAGCTATGTCACCAAGGGATTGTCCGTGCTGCGGACGGTACTGCTGCTGTCGGGCGGGATTGGAACGCTGCTGTTCCTGATTATGTCCTTCCTGTTGTCTACGATGATTACCCGGCCGATCATTCACCTGATCCGGGCGATGCGCAAATCCCGCATGGGGGTGCTGACCCCCAATTCGCAAAAGGTATCAACCATAGAGCTGCGGGAGCTGAATAATACCTACAACGGTATGGTGGCTAATATTAATGATTTGATCAGGGTGGTCTATGAGAAGGAGGTCCTGCAGAGCCGGACCGAGCTGAAGGCCTTGCAGGCGCAGATCAATCCCCATTTCCTGTTCAATACGCTGGAGGCCTTCAACTGGTCGCTGGAGGAGAAGGGGGAGGAGGAGCTGGCCGGATTAGTCGTGATTATGTCCAGGCTGTTCCGCTATATTATTGGCAGCCCTCATAACAAGGATGAATGGGTGACGCTGAGTGAAGAGGTGGAGCAGATCAGGCGGTATCTGCGAATTATGGAGATGCGGATGGGAGAACGCCTGTCCTGGGACATCAGGCTGGACCCGCATGAGGCTGCTGTGCCCGTGCCCAAGCTGCTGATTCAGCCGATTGTCGAGAATGCGATTCTCCATGGCGTGGAGAGTCGCATCGGCAACGGCATTATTGAAGTGGTAATCACCCCGTCCTCCCGCAAGGGGTGGACCGCGGTGAAGGTGTCCGACAATGGCCCTGGCATGAATGAGAGCACGCTGCTGGCGCTGCGCCATGCACTGGATGGCGGGCCGCCGGTCTCTGCCAAGGGCGGCGGCGTGGGGCTGGTGAATGTGCAGCGGCGGCTGAAGCTGTACTACGCGGAAGCAGGCATGAACACGGAAGGCCTGATCGTGGAGAGCGAGGTATCCGTAGGGACCATAATAAGGTTTGAAATTCCAAGTACTGGAGGGTATACCTATGAGCCTGGGCAACAGGACGATTCTAATCGTAGATGATGAACCAAGAACGCGTCAGGGGATCAAGCAGACACTGGAACTATGGGCGGCAGGCCGGTATATCGTGGAGACCTGTGACAATGGGGTGGAAGCGCGCGAGCGGCTGCGGCATGAGCGCGTTCATCTGCTGATTACAGATGTGCGTATGCCTGAGGTAAGCGGGCTGGATCTGATCCATTCGCTGCAGGATTCTCCCCGGAAGCCGGTGATCATTGTCATCTCCGGCTATGCGGAATTCGATTATGTGCAGCAGGCGATGCGGCTGGGAGCGGTCAATTATCTGCTGAAGCCGCTGGACAAGTCCGAGCTGCTGACAGTGGTCGAGGATGCGCTGAAGCGGGAAGAGGAGCAGCAGCGCCACGTGAAGCTGGAGAAGCTGGTGGATCACAAGCTGCTGGAGATTGACCCGGAGCAGGCCGGGATGGGGCAGCCGGTTAAGGAGGCGATTGCCTATGTGGAGCAGCATCTGCACGAACAGCTGACGATGGCTGAGGTAGCGGGATTGATTCACCTGAATGCCAGCTATTTCAGCGTGCTGTTTAAGGAGCAGGCCGGGGTCTCCTTCACTGAATATCTGTCCCGTCTGCGGATTCAGCGGGCGAAGGAGTTACTTCTCCAGACTGCGCTGCCGGTCGGGGAGATCGGAGAGCGTGTGGGGTATCGCACGGATAAATATTTCATCAAGGTATTCAAGTCCTTGGAGGCCATAAGCCCGAGCCGTTACCGGCAACAGATGAAGGGCGGGACGCAGGAAATCCAATAAAAGTGGTATTTTAGCCAATAAGTGTGCCCTTATCTGCCTCAGGTTACGATGCTAGAATTTTATTGATAGCGATTACATGGATGATAGCGGCCTTTTGCAATGTGAGATTGGGAGGCAATGGCAATGCGAAGGAACCACATAACCAAGGGTCTGCTCCTGGCGTGCGTCTGGGTGCTTGTTCTGGCAGGCTGTAGCTCTGCGGGAGACAATAATAGTGCGCTGGCAGCTAACGGTGCCTCTTCCCCCAAAATAACCATTCATATGATGCACATCTGGCCCGCCGGACTCTCCGCGCAGCAGTATAAGCTGGTCAGCCAGATTATCGCAGAATATGAGAAGGAGCATCCGGGTATCATTATCAGGCAGGATGTGCTGGAGAATGAGCAGTATAAAAGCAAGCTCAAGGTGCTCTCCGCCTCCAATGACCTTCCCGATGTGGGTATAACCTGGGCGGCCGGCTTCATGGAGCCTTATGTAAGAGGGGGATTATTCGCTCCGCTGGATGACATCCTGAACGGCGGGCAGCTTAAGGATAAGTTCGTGAAGAGCACTACGGAGTCTTATGTTGTCGATAACAAGACCTATGCGCTGCCTCTGGAGATGAACATCTCGCCGATCTTTTATAATAAAGAGATCTTCGCCCAATATAATCTTCAAGTGCCTTCAACGTATGAGGAATTCAAGGCCGTTGTGAGAGCGCTCTCCAGTCATGGTGTGCCTCCGGTGGGGCTGGGCAATAAGGACCGCTGGACAGGCTCGCTGTGGTATATGTATCTGGCGGACCGCATTGCCGGAAGTGAGACGCTCAAGCGGGCAACGAAGGGGATGGGCTATTTCGATGATCCCGGACTGGTGGAGGCTGCGGCGGAAGTACAGAACCTCGTTGATATGAATGCCTTTAACAACGGTTTCAACGGCTTGTCGTATGATGAGGGCAAATCGGAATTCATGGAAGAAAAGGCAGCCATGTACCTGACCGGTACCTGGGAGCTGCCCAATTTCACGACCAACCCGGAGATTCCGCAGGCCTTCAAGGACAAGGTCGGCTTCTTCAAATTCCCTACGGTGGAAGGCGGGAAGGGGAATTCGGGCGACTGGGTAGGCGGTCCGGGTGTCGGGCTGTTCGTAGCGGAATCGTCAAGGGTGAAGGAGGAGGCCAAGGCTTTTGTCGAATACTTCGTTTTCAAATGGGGCGAGGCTTCGGTAACGAGTGCGGGGGTGATTCCGGCGACCAAGGTCGATACCACGAATGAGGAGCTGCCGCAGCTGTATGTGGATCTGCTGAATGAACTGAACAATGCCAGCAGTATTACCCTGTTCGCGGATGTGCAGATGAAGCCGCATGCTGCCCAGGTCCATCTGGATATGATCCAGGCGCTGTTCGGCAAAGCGGTCACGCCGGAGCAGTTCGCAGCCAGACATAAGGTTGCAGTAGCCAAAGGGAACTGAGCACGGGACAAGCTTACGACAAAGGGATGCTAATCAGCCGTATTTTCCGGTGGCTGATTAGCATCCCTTATTTGTGCGGAGAGCTGCCGCAGAATTAGTGCGCCGGGGCTACCGGAGCTGCCCCCGGCGGTTCTGGCGGTTCGTGCTGGATCAGGCCATGCTTCTCCCAGGCTCTGCTTTTCCAGCGGAAGTACATAATGACGGCCCGCACCCATTCGTCGAACGCAGTAGCCAGCCATACCCCGGCCAGACCGAGGTCAAGTGTGAACACCAGGAAGTACCCCAGCGGCAGACTCATACACACCATGGAGATCAGGCCCATGTAGACCGGGAACTTGGCATCGCCCGATGCGCGGAGCGAGTTGATAATGACCAGATTGCAGGTTCGTCCGGTCTCCAGGAAGAAGCTGAGCAGGATGACCTGGGCACCCATGGCGATAATTAGCTCATTATCTGTGAACAGGCCCAGCAGCGGCTTCCGGAACAGAATGACGATCAGATCCATGATGACCGTGACCAGCAGTGCCCATTTCACACTGGTGAATACCCGTGAGTAAGCCTCTTGCGTCCGTTTTGCGCCTACAAGGTGCCCGACAATAATCGAGGTCCCCATCGCCACTGCTACGCTGAACAGGAAGATGTAGTTGGAGATATTGACTGCATACTGGCGGGTAGCCATGGCCTCGGCCCCCAAATAGGTGATGTACAGGGTGAAGACGAGCTGGCAGCACTGGTACATTACCGATTCGAAGGCGGATGGAATACCGATTTTGAGAATCTGCAGCACGTATTTCCTGGAGAGGTGAATGTAATAGCTCCATTTCACGCGTACCTCCATAATCCGGTAGAGCAGCAGGAAGAAGATCAGCAGAGCGATCGAACGGCTGATTACGGTTGAAATGGCCGCACCCTCTACACCAAGCGCAGGCAATCCGAAATGCCCGAAGATCAGCAGATAGTTACCGCCGACATGGATGACGTTCATCAGCAGCGATACCGCCATTGTCTGCTTGGTGAAGCCGTGGGTGCGGATGGTGGCGGCCAGCGCGTTGATTAGTGCCTGCAGGAAGATGGCACCTCCGACAATGTTGATATACGAGCGGGCATAATCGAGAATGTCACCCTTCACGTTCAGCGCCTGCAATAGATGGCTTCCCAGCAGCAGCATGACCGTACTCAGGATAATCCCTACCGCAAGATTCAGGGTAACCGCATTGCCGATGACTCTGGCGGCTTCCTTAGGCTGCTTGGAGCCGAGGTATTGCGACACGACGATCGCCGCGCCGTTCCCGATGACACTGAGCGCCAGAATGGCTATGGCAATAATCTGATTGGCCGCTCCGACACCGGAGACTGCATCATCGGACACGGAGCTGATCATGAAGGTATCCATACTGCCCATGAGCATGAACAGGAACAGCTCCAGGAAGATCGGCCAGGTCAACTTCATTAAATTGAATGTTTTGGGCTTGCTTGTTTCCATCATACACCTTCTTAATTAGGATTCCTTACGGCTGTGAATATTTGAATCAAATGTATGGTAGCACAGCTTTTGTGAAAATGCAGTAGGATTTCAGACATGTTACCTAAAAATCCCCCGGTTTCGCCCAATAGTATCCTCCAGGTAACTACATCACGAAAAAGTGCCTACTTCCCTTTTCGGCAGTATATCCCTAAACTGAGAAACAGTACTTACTAATAGTTTATCGATGAGGAGACCTTACCCCTATGAAATTACAGTTAGCGCTCGATCTGGTGGATATTTCTGGTGCCAAGGCGGTTGTTGCGGAAGTTGCCGAATATATAGATATCGTTGAGATTGGAACACCGGTGGTAATTAATGAGGGGCTGCACGCGGTAAAAGCGATCAAGGACGCTTTTCCGGCACTTACCGTGCTGGCCGATCTCAAAATCATGGATGCGGGCGGATACGAGGTTATGAAGGCAGTGGAAGCAGGCGCGGGCATCGTGACTGTGCTGGGCGTGTCCGATGATTCGACGATCCGCGGTGCGGTGGAGGAAGCGAAGAAGACAGGCGCTGAGATCCTGGTCGATCTGATCAATGTAAAGGATCTCAAGGCCAGAGCCGCTGAAGTGGATGCGCTGGGTGTGGATTATGTCTGCGTGCATTCCGGCTATGACCATCAGGCCGAAGGCAAGAATTCCTTCGCGGACCTAAGAGATATTAAGAGCGTGGTTACCCGGGCTAAAACTGCAATCGCTGGCGGTATTAAGCTAAGTACGCTGCCTGAAGTGATTGCTGCGCAGCCTGATCTGGTAATCGTGGGCGGGGGCATTACGGGCGAAGCAGACATGAAGGCGGCTGCGGCTGAGATGAAGCGCCTTGTAAGTCAGGCTTAAGCAGCCATGGACACGCAGCATTACGCACAGGAAATTGTGAAGGAGCTGGAAGGCTCCGTCTCCGGGCTGAATGCGGGAGAGGGCGAGGCGCTGACGGAGCTGCTGCTGCGCGCAGGTCAGATCTTCGTGGCCGGTGCCGGGCGTTCCGGCCTGATGGGCCGGGCCTTCGCCATGCGGCTGATGCAGGCTGGACGGACAGCTTATGTGGTCGGAGAGACGGTAACGCCGGGCATCGGCCCCGGCGATGTGCTTGTACTGGGTTCCGGCTCAGGCGAGACGAAGGGACTGGTCTCCATGGCTGAGAAAGCCAAGGTAATCGGCGCGGCTGTAGTCCTGGTAACCATCCAGCCGGACTCGACGCTTGGACGTCTCGCAGATTATACAGTCAAGCTGCCTGGCGCTCCCAAGGAACGGCCGGACGGCGGCTATACTACGCTGCAGCCGATGGCCTCCTTGTTTGAACAGACGCTGCTTGTATTCTATGATGCAGTCATTCTGCGGATCATGGAGCAGACGGGGCAGACCTCCGGCCGGATGTTCGGCAAGCATGCCAATTTGGAATAGCATGCGATTTGGAATAGAATAGAGCTTGGAATATAATGAAGCTATCACACGGATGCTTTCCTTGACGGGAGGGCATCCTTTGCTGCCTATGTGCGGCCCATGATGGATTTGTAATATGATTATAGCCGGAAGGGGGCTGAATATTGGCGACTGAAATTAAAGACCGTATCAACCTGAAGGAGATCAACTGCGAGAAGGAACTCACACTCGCTGTGATCGGCGGCAAGTGGAAGCTGATTATACTGTGGCACCTGGGTCTGGAAGGAACCAAGCGGTTCAGCGAATTGAAGAAGCTGATCCCCCATATCACCCAGAAAATGCTGACCAACCAGCTCCGAGAGCTGGAGGAGGATCAGCTGGTATTCAGGCAGGTATATGCGGAGGTTCCTCCGCGGGTAGAGTACTCCCTGACAGAGTATGGACATACGCTGATGCCTGTACTTCGCATGATGTATGATTGGGGCAAGAATTACGGGGAAAAGGTCATCTGGAAAGATGCACCTCCCTGTGATAAATAGCATCTGAAAACAAAGGAATTAAATTTGTATTGTGCAAAATTAAGTTGTATACTAACATTTATGAAGATTTATATAAATGGAGGCTGGTAGGTATGCTGAAGACAGAATATAGTCCGCTGCTGGAGACGTTCGAATTCAAGAACGGGATTGAACTGAAGAACCGTGTGGTTATGGCGCCGATGACTAATTTCTCCTCCAATGAGGATGGAACCGTCTCCCGGCCCGAGCTGGATTATTATATCCGCCGTTCGGGCGGGGCGGGGATGGTCATTACCGCGTGTGTCTATGTCTCACGTGGCGGGAAGGGCTTCGCGGGCGAATTCGGAGCTGACCATGACGGGCTGATTCCAAGCCTGCGTGAGCTGGCGAAGGCCATCAAGGGCGAAGGAGCGAAGGCCGTGCTCCAGATCTTCCATGGCGGACGCCAATGCCCGCCTGAGCAGCTGGTTGACGGACAGCCTGTCAGTGCAAGCGATGTGCCGGCTGAGCTGCCTGGCGGCGGACAGGGTAAGGCTCCGCGCCCGCTGACAGACGAAGAGATTACCGGAATTATCGCTGATTTTGGAGAAGCGACACGCAGGGCAATTGAGGCCGGCTTCGATGGCGTTGAGATTCACGGTGCGAACGGGTACTTGCTGCAGCAGTTCTTCTCGCCGCATTCCAACAGACGCGAAGACCGCTGGGGCGGAGATCTGCAGAAGCGGCTCGCCTTCCCGCTGGCCGTTCTGCGCAGTGTCAAGGCTGCGGTGAAGCAGCATGCACAAGGTGCATTCCTTGTAGGCTACCGCTTCTCGCCTGAAGAACCGGAGACGCCGGGGATTACGATGGCTGAGACCTTTGCCTTAATCGATGCGCTGACAGCAGAGGGGCTGGATTACCTGCATGCGTCCCTCATGGAGCTGTGGTCGCTGCCGCACCGGGGAACGGAGGACACCCGCCCGCGCATTGAGCAGATCGTAGACCGGGCAGGAGGCAAGGCTCCGGTAATTGGCGTAGGCTCGCTCTACTCTGCCGCCGATGCCCTGAAGAGTCTGGACAGCGGGATCAGCCTAGTGGCCCTGGGCCGTCCGCTTCTGATTGAACCGGATTGGGTACAGAAGCTGGCCGGGGGCCGTGCCGATCAGATTAAGACTGAGCTTGATCCGAACGCCCAGGCGGAGCTTGTGATTCCGGACCCGCTCTGGAGAGCACTGATCCATACACCGGGCTGGCTGCCGGTTAAGAAATAAAGCAACAGACGGATGACGTCTGAACCCATAGCATGTTAAGAACCCCGTGCGCCCTTTGTTCCAGGGCGGCACGGGGTTTTTGCTGTTTTTAATATAATCTTATTTACGCTTTGTGTTCCGCCAGACGGGCTATCTCAACGATAACCTGTACAGCCTGCAGCATGACGTCTACAGAGGCGTATTCAAATTTGCCGTGGAAATTCTCGCCCCCGGTGAAAATATTCGGTGTAGGCAGCCCCATATAAGAGAGCTGTGAGCCGTCAGTCCCTCCGCGGATTGGACGGATAACCGGTGTGATTCCGAGGCCCTCCATCGCTTCCCGGGCGATATCGACGATATGCCGGACGGGCTCGATTTTCTCGCGCATATTATAGTATTGGTCATTCATCTCCAGCACGATGTTGTCCGCCCCGTACGTAGATTTGAATTCCTCCACAATTGCGGCAATATTCGATTTGCGGTGCTCGAACTGCTCACGGTCGAAGTCACGGATAATATAATGCAGCTTGCTGTGCTCGGCACTGCCTTGCATAGAGATCAGGTGGTAGAACCCCTCATAGCCGTCTGTGAATTCAGGGGCTTCACCGGCGGGCAGTCGGAGATGGAAGGCCATGGCGATTTTGGACGAATGGATCATCTTGCCCTTGGCTGTACCGGGATGAACATTGACTCCGTGGAAGCTGATTTTGGCGGCTGCGGCATTGAAGCTCTCATATTCCAGCTCCCCGAGCGGGCCTCCGTCCACGGTGTAGGCATAGGAAGCGCCGAAGGCGGCAACGTCGAACTTATGCGGGCCGCGTCCGATTTCTTCATCGGGGGTAAAAGCGACCCGGATCTTGCCATGCTTAATCTCCGGATGCGCCAGCAGATGGGCCATAGCCGTCATGATCTCAGCGATACCCGCCTTGTTGTCCGCCCCCAGCAGGGTGGTGCCGTCAGTCGTAATCAGGGTATGCCCCTTGTAACCGGTCAGCTCCGGGAAGCTCTTCGTGGACATGATAATATTCTGGGCTTCATTCAGCACCAGATCCTGCCCGTCATAGTTCTCTACAATCTGCGGCTTCACATTCGTGCCGGTGAAATCCGTAGCGGTATCCAGATGGGCCAGGAAGCCGATCACCGGAACCTCTTTATCCGTGTTGGCGGGCAGGGAGGCCATGACATAGGCATGCTCGTCCACCGTAATCTCCGTCAGTCCGAGCTCCTGCAGCTCCTCTGCCAGCTTATGCGCCAGTACCATTTGGCCTGGAGTGGACGGGCAGGTCTCGCTGTCCTCGCTGGATTGGGTATCCATTTCAGCATACGATACAAAACGTCTAATTAACTCTTCCTTCAATGCGGGTCATCTCCTCTTCAGCTTCGTATGTCTATATTATCACGATCCGGCCCGGGTCTCATACTTTAGGCGGATGGTGTGAAGTGAAAGGGGACGGCGGGCTGGGAGGAGACGGGAAAGCGGGTTAGGGCTGCTGCCCCCGAGGCTGGCTGGAGACGAGCTTGGCCGAGAGCAGGTAGCGGTCGGGCGCTGAGCCTACATAAGAGAACGGGTAACAGGTAATCAAGGTGAGTATGGGGTCTCTGCTGGGCTTAATCGCTCCCCGTGTATCTCCATCAACAATCCGGCTGCCGGTCACTTCATAGGTAAAAGTTCCATCCGCTGTCGCAAGCTCAAGCCGGTCTCCGGTCTCCAGCTCACCGAGGCTGCGGAAGACGGTATCGCGGTGTCCGGCCAGCACGCTGTTCCCGGAGGTACCCGGGGCAGCGCTTGCTTCATCGTGTCCGGCACCCTGCTTAAGCTCCGCCCGTCCGGTTCCCTCCAGAATGGCAACCCGCTTCTTAAGCTTCGGAAAATAGATCTCTCCAATTACCTCGCCTGCTATATAAGCAGGTGTGTCGCCTGCCGGTGCTTCCGCGCTGCTGAGCATACCTTCAGGCAGCGGCATTTCTTCTTCGGGACTTACGGGAAGCTGAGCTTCCTCCCTCTTTTTGTCCCAGATTCTCAGGGCTTCGCGGGCTTCGGCGGGCGCTTTGAGGATCTGGAAGGCGGAATACACCATAACGCACACAGAGAGCAGGAAGATCAGCTTCACGGCTAAGATAAACCCGCTGCGCATCTTCATGCTCTCTCCTCCTTACAAATACGTATAGTTACTTCTTCTGGCCCAGCCTGCGGAGCACAAGTACGCTGATCATGGCGACAACGAGGCTGGCGGCAATCAGATTGTACCAAGGACTGGCCGTGTCTGGCAGCCTGCCGTCTTCCTCTGGTCCGCCCAGCGGAAGCGCGTCACCGGTGAGGTTGACCTCCTCCCCTGGTGAAGGAGCTGGCGTGCTGCCAAGTGCAGCGGCTCCGGAATCCGGCGTCGCAGACGGGCGGTTGCCGCCGTCTTCTTCCCCTCCGCCCAGCGGAACAGGATCTTCACTTACAGTTACTCCACCCGCAGGCGGTGTTGCCGACGCTGCTGGTGATGGCGATGGTGTACTGCCAGGAGAGAATGTACCGGCTGTTGAATCCGTAGGGACGGTTGTTGCTGCCGGTGTACTGCCGGGACTGCCCGTAGTGTCCGGTGTTGACGCAGGTGAAGGTGTGGCTGAAGCTGCCGGTTCGGTCGTCGGTTGCGGTGTGGAGGTTGGCCCGGCTGTAGGCGCAGGCTCCGCTGTGGCTGTGAATTCAAAGGCCACACTTACCTTCTTCTCCTGGAACTCGTTGCCTGCCTCCGGCGGGAACAACACCTTCATTTCGATTGCTTCCGCTGCGCCTCCGTCAAGGGAGCCGATGGTCACCACGCCCGGGGCCTCGCTCATTACCCCTGAATAGAGGATTACTCCCTCTTTTTGCAGGGTCATTTGCAGGATATTGTACAGATCTGCGTCCCCGGAGCGGAACTGGAAGGCAACTGAATAATCGAACGGATCTTTTCCGTCATTGATAATCGTATAATCCGAAGCCATCGTATCTCCCGGCTGCATGTTGTTCATGGTTGCCGTACTGGTCGTATGCGAGTTCACAGTGAGCTTGATCGTATCCTCAGCGCTGACCCCTCCGGCATGCCAGATTACACCTGCCAGAACGGCCAGAATATACGCGCCTATTATGGATCTATGTCTCTTCTTCACTCTCTAAGCCCCTTTCTTTGCAGACCTTCAGGAGCCTCCAGCCACAATCCGCCCCGGTTCGCGCATTTGAATCATAGTTTGTCGAATAAAGTAGTTTCTTGAAGAACTACTACTAATTACAGCGATAGTACTAATTAGAACGATTTAGGACGATTCCCGAATGGGCGTGGACGAGCCTGAGCTAGCCTGAGTGGACCTGAAAGAGAAAAACAATCCACTTGTTCGTTATAACGAATGATAATTACAGTATAATCAAAATTAAGCATAAAGAAAAACAGAAATAGATACTTTAAGTAAATGAATTCGGGCATTTGATCTAAATAAACTGCATTTATTTAATGTTTACTGCTGTTAGCTCATTATTTCTCTGTATATTACTTAATTTTGTATTTTATAAAGAACGATTGGGTCTGGAAAGGCAATGCTAAAATAGCCCATTTAGCTACCCTAATGGAGTTCTCCACAGGTAGTTAAATGGGCTAAATATATAGACTGGCCTATAATCAGATTAATGGCCTTATTACTTCTTCAACAGGTCGGCCACAAGCTCATAAGAATGCAGGCGCGCAGGGTGATCATAGATCTGTGAAGCGATAATCCACTCATCTGCACCGGTCTCTTCGAGAATCTGCAGTAGCCGTTCTTCGATTAGGGCCTGGTCGCCCGCGATGGAGTATTGCTGTTTGCTCATGAGCAGCGCCTTCTCCTGCGAAGTCCAGATTCCGTCCAGGCTGTCTACAGGCGGCTGGAGCTTGCCGGTGCGGCCACGGATAATGTTCAGGAATTGCTGCTGCTGGGAAGTGGCAAGTCTGCGCGCTTCTTCTACCGTATCCGCTGCCGTAATTCCCAAGCCCACCATAACATAAGGCTTGTCGAGTACAGCCGAAGGCTTGAAGCTGGTGCGGTACAGATGCAGGGCCGGCAGCAGATAATCCGGTGCAAAGTGGCTGGCAAAAGCAAAAGGCAGACCCAGCTGGCCCGCAAGCTGGGCGCTGAAGCCGCTGGAGCCAAGCAGCCAGATCGGGATGTTCAGTCCTTCACCGGGTACAGCGCGGACACCGGCCGGCCGGGAGGCTGATCCTTCAGGGTCGAAATAAGCCCGCAGCTCACTTAGCTGCTCGGGGAATTCACTGCCATCGCTGCCCAGGCCGCGGCGCAGTGCTCTGGCGGCTGCCTGATCCGAGCCGGGGGCTCTGCCCAGACCCAGATCAATCCGTCCCGGATACAGGGACTCCAGTGTGCCGAATTGCTCGGCAATCATCAGCGGGGCATGGTTGGAGAGCATGATGCCGCCTGAACCTACGCGGATGGTGTTAGTTCCGGCTGCCACATGTCCGATAACAACGGAGGTAGCGGAGCTGGCAATGCCGGTCATATTATGATGCTCTGCCAGCCAGTAACGGTTATACCCCCATTTCTCAGCATGACGGGCCAAATCAAGGGTGTTATGAAAAGAATCCGCCGCCGTTCCGCCCTCCCGGATAGGGGCTAAATCCAGTACGGAGAATGGTATGTCGTGCAATTGCTTCACATGAATCCCTCCTATAGTAGATGCCTACAGCATCAGTAACAGTATTTGCAGCCATAAATCAATATACCCGACAATTATAACATGAAATAATATAATTTACACACTTTAAGTAAGCGTCATGGAAGGGAGGGGACTTACAGGGGGAAAAGTACATTAACTTGTGGAGTGAATTTGGAGTGAGTTGAACTGACTTTGAACTGTAACAACCGTACAGCCAGGGCTCCACAGGTAAAAATGTAAGCGCATAACAATTTGCTTGCCAATTTAAGGGAGCCTTGCTATAATCGCTTTGAAAAGCTTTTCTAACTTAAGCGGCTAGGCCAATCCTGATAAGGAGGGCATACGTTTCGAGCCAAAAGATCACAAAGGAAGTCAGACATATGAAGCCAACAATCAGAGATGTCGCCAAGATGGCCGGAGTATCCATCAGCACTGTGTCCCGTGTAATGAATGCACCGGATACGGTCGTGGAGAGTAAGCGAAGCCGGGTCATTGAAGCGATAGAAGCGCTCAAGTATCAGCCTAATGCATTTGCACGGGGCCTAATTTACAGGAAGTCATTCACCCTTGGGCTACTCATTCCCGATATTGAGAACCTGTATTTCGCAGGGGTGATCCGGGGAATGCAGGATGCCTGCATTAAGCTCGGTTACAGTCTGATGATCTGTAATACAGACCGTGACAAGGAGCGGACACTGTCCTATATGGATACTTTTCATGAGAAGCAGGTGGATGGTGTTGTGTTCGCCAGTGATATTCTGCACCCTGAGTATTATGAGAAGCTGGTAGGCTGCCGAATTCCATTCGTGCTGGTCTCCTCCCATTCCGATGAGTACGAGGTAGCGTCGGTGGAGGTGGATGATGAGAAGGCGGCGTATGATGCTGTGAAATTCCTGATTGAGCTGGGTCACCAAGAGATTGGGATGATTGGCTTCAATCATGATAATTCAGTGTCCGGGCCACCGCGGATGGCAGGGTTCGTGAGAGCCTTGAGCGAATCGGGGCTGGAGCATAACATCGGGAAAATCAAGTACGCGAACCACCGCTTTGAGCACGCCTATCAGGCAACGCATGAGCTGTTCACTGAATATCCGGAACTAACCGCTGTATTCTGTGTAGCAGATGAGTTCGCCATGGGAACGATCTCTTACTTGAAGGACCGTAATATTCTGGTTCCGGGTCAGGTGTCGGTCATTGGCTTCGATAATCTGCGGATGTCGGGGATGTTCATTCCGAAGCTGACAACAATCGCACAGCCCATCTATCAGCTGGGATACCGGGCGGCGGAGAAGCTGCATGAATTGTTGACCACAGGCAAGGTGGCTGTCATGAAAGAGAAGATGGAGCATAAGCTAATCGTAAGAGAATCCTCGCGTGAGAAATGAGATGTAGATCCGGCGGGCTGAAGCACGGCTGCCTGATAGGGCAGCACGGTTTCTTTACACTGTTCTGAAAAGCTTTTCAGAATGCCGAGTTAGAGGAAGGTGAGTGAATCGTTTCCGAAACCGTTTAAGGAACTGTTTCAGGAAACGTTCCCACAGCAGAAGGTACTAACAGACTGTTGGAAGCGCATACATTAAGGGTGATACGGGAAAGTGCGCGGGTGAATTAACGGTGTTGAAGGTGCCTGTTGTCCGTGAATTAGGTTGAGGAGGTGAGTTGCTGCGCTGCCGGAAGGGTTCCGGTAATGAAGCTGGCTTGATGCAGTCTCTAAAAACAATTAAAGGGGATGTATGAAACAATGAAGAAAGCTCCAGCACGTAAACTGTCACTCGCGATGGTGCTGTGTCTATCCTTCACCATGATGCTCAGCGGATGCGGCGGGAATAATAACGCTGCTGCGCCGACGGAAGCTCCGGCAGCAAAAGAAGCGGCAACACCGGCACCTTCGGCAGATAACAACGGAACATCGACGAATGCTCCAGACCCAGCAACGGCCGGAAGTCCGTTGGACTTGGCGATGAAGGGTGAATATAAGGGCACGAAGGTCACGATGTTCGGCCCGTTTGTCGATGCGGACCAGGTGAAGTTTGAGAGCAGCATTAAGGATTTTGAAGAGAAAACCGGCATTGATATTCAATACGAAGGCTCCAAGGAGTTCGAAGCTACGATTAATATCCGGGTCGATGGCGGCAATGCGCCGGATATCGCGGACTTCCCGCAGCCGGGGCTTCTGGCCTCCATTGCCAAGACCGGCAAGGTCATCGATCTGACCGGGGTGCTGGATCAGGCTAAGCTGACGGCTAATTACAATAAGAGCTGGCTGGATATGTCCACCATGGACGGCAAGGATGGCAAGATTATGGCCGGGATCTGGAACCGCAGTAACGTGAAGAGCCTGGTCTGGTATCCGAAGAAGCAATTTGACGAAGCGGGCTATACGGTTCCCCAGACTTGGGATGAAATGATGGCCCTGACGGAGCAAATCGCCAAAGACGGTGATCCAGCCTGGGCGATTGGTATCGAGAGCGGCGCGGCAACCGGGTGGGCGGCAACAGACTGGGTCGAGAACATCATGCTGCGGACCACGACGCCTGAGAATTACGACAAGTGGGTAAGCGGTGAGCTGCCGTTCACTTCGCCGGAAGTGAAGAACGCTGTGGAAGTGATGTCCAAGATCTGGCTGAACAAGGATTATGTCTACGGCGGTGCTAAATCGATTGTCACTACTGCGTTCGGTGATGCCCCGAAGCCGATGTTCGACAATCCGCCGAAGGCCTGGTTCAACCTGATGGGGAACTTCATTACCAGCTTCTTCCCGGAAACGGCCAAGGTGGATACAGACTATGACTGGTTCTATCTCCCGCCGATTGATGAGCAGTACGGCAAGCCGGTCCTGGTGGCAGGCGATATCTACTCCATGTTCAATGACCGCCCGGAGGTACGCGCTGTAATGGAATTCTTCACTACTGGCGAATCGATCAAAAGCTGGGTGCAATCCGGCGGTGTCATTGCCCCGATGAATGATGCTTCCCTGGACTGGTACCAGTCCGAATCCGACCGCCGGATGGCGAAGCTGGTACAGGATGCCTCGACTCTGCGCTTCGATGGCTCGGACCTGATGCCGGGCAAGGTGGGTGCAGGTACCTTCTGGAAAGGCATGACTGACTATGTGAGCGGAACTGCTACGCTGGATCAGGCCCTGGAGCAGATTCAGTCAGGCTGGAAGAACTAAGGACCAGGAAGCACGGGACTTAGGCGCCAAGAGGTTGAAGGGGGCGGTCTTGAGCAGTCAAGCCTGCCCTTCGGCTGGTGTTAACGGGTGCTTATGAAGAGGGCTCTGCTCTAACAGAGCCCATAGGGGGAACCGATATGGATGTACAAATAAGGCCGGAGCCGGGTGCCGCCGGGGCACGGGCCAGGCAGAGAATCAGCGGCAGGGCAGTCCTGCTATCACTGGGCGTTTTGCTTGCGAATATCGTGGTCAACGGGCTGATTTTCCTGTTTTTCCGCGATTCAACGCTTCATCCGCTGCTTACTGCGGTGCTTGCCGTGTTGTGGGGCGTGCTGGGCGTATATCTGATCTATTACACCTTGACCTGGGCAGTGGAGCAGTACCCGGACCATGTCCGCAGCAAGGTGCTGCCTTATGTTTTTGTCGGACCGGCGGTCCTTATTCTCGGTTGGCTGCTGATTCTGCCTGCCCTGCGGACGCTGTACTTAAGCTTTTTCAACGCGTCCTCCGAGAAGTTCGTCGGACTCAGCAATTATGCCGCCATCTTCAGCGACCGTCTGATGGCAACAGCCCTGCGTAACAATCTGCTCTGGGTGTTCGTGGGCACGCTGGCCTGTGTCTGCTTCGGGCTGCTGATTGCCATTCTTGCCGACCGGAGCAGCTATGAGCGAATCGCTAAATCTATTATTTTCATGCCGATGGCCATTTCCTTTGTTGCCGCCGGGGTCATCTGGAAGTTCGTCTATTATTATCAGCCGGGCGATGAGCAGATTGGATTGCTGAATGCGATTGTGACCTATTTCGGCGGTGAACCGCAGGCCTGGACGAGTATGCTGCAGCCTTGGAACAACTTCTTCCTTATTATCATTCTGATCTGGATGCAGACGGGGTTTGCGATGGTTATTTTCTCAGCGGCCATCAAAGGAGTGCCTGAGGATATTATGGAGGCTGCGCGGGTGGATGGCGCTAGTGAGGTGAAGATCTTTTTTGGCATCATGATTCCTTACATCTCCACGACGATTCTGACGGTGACCACCACGATTATTGTCTTTACGCTGAAAATATTTGACGTTGTCATGGTGATGACAGGAGGTCAATACGATACAGAAGTTGTAGCGACGCAGTTCTACCGGCAGTTCTTCATGTACCGCAACTTCGGCTACGGCTCTACGCTGGCTATCGTGCTCCTGATCGCGGTATTGCCTGTTATCCTTATTAATCTGCGGCAATTCCGCAAGCAGGGGGGATTCTAATGGTGGGCACCAAGAAAAAAAAGGGCAGCAAAACGGCCGTCAATCTGATTCTGGGCGTCATCTGCTTCCTCTGGATTCTGCCGACGTTCGGACTCTTCGCCTCCTCCTTCCGTCCCGCAGCGGATATTTTGCAGACGGGCTGGTGGAAGGTGTTCCCCCATCAGGAATGGAAAGCGGGCGAGACGGTGCAGCTCTCCAAGGAGGTGGATCTGCGGGAGCCGATTGAGGTGAATGGCAAGACCTATACGGATGAACAGCTGAAGGCTGGCGTGAAGGCGGATGGCAGCCGCCTGATGTGGGAGAACCGCAGGGCACGCACGGTTAATATGCAGGAACAGGGCTGGCAGGCGGTGCCTGACCTCACGCTCGACAACTACAAGAATGTGCTGTCCGGCAAGGAGTACACACTCAAGGAAGCAGACGGCAGTGAAACGGTACAGAAGGGGAGCGGATTATCGCAGGCGTTCTGGAACACACTGACGATTGCTGTTCCGGCGACGGTGATTCCGGTGCTGATCGCCTCTTTTGCCGCATATGCCTTCGCCTGGCTACGGTTTCCGGGACGGAAGACGCTGTTCGTCATCATTATTGCGATGCTGGTCATTCCGATTCAGGTTGCGCTAATTCCGGTACTCAAGGATTACACGGCGCTTGGGCTGAACGGCAGTTATCTTGGCATCTGGCTGGCACATACGGCCTTCGGGCTGCCGCTGGTTACGTATTTTATGTACAACTTCATCAGCCAGCTGCCGAAGGATCTGTTTGAATCGGCTTTTATTGACGGCGCCAGCCACTTTACTATTTTCAGCAGACTGATTCTGCCGCTATCCGTACCCGCGCTCGCTTCCATCGGGATCTTCCAGTTCCTCTGGGTATGGAATGATTATCTGGTGTCGCTGATCTTCATCGGGAACCAGCCGTCGGTGCAGGTCATGTCGATGAAGATCGCCGATCTGGTCGGCTCGCGCGGCAATGACTGGCATCTGCTGACCTCGGCAGCTTTTATCTCGATGCTGATGCCGCTGGCGATCTTCTTCCTGCTGCAAAAGTATTTCGTCCGGGGTCTGATGGGCGGTTCAGTCAAAGGCTGATCAGGAGGAGAATATAGAGATGAGTACGGAGATGAAAATAAAGATGAAGATGAAGTCCTGTGAACAGCCTCCGGCATTATATCCATACAGGGAGTGGAGTATTGAAGAGGAACACTACGAGGATGAATACAATCAGCGGAGCGAGAGTGTCTTTGCACTCGGCAACGGCTATATCGGCATGCGCGGCAATTTCGAGGAAGGCTATCACGGCAAGGCGGGGGCTTCGGTAGCCGGAAATTATCTGAACGGCTTCTTTGATTCTGAGCCGGTTGTCTATCCTGAGGGGGCCTTCGGGTACCCCTCCCGCAACCAGGCCATGCTGAATGTGAGCGATGCCCGTATCATCCGGCTCAGCATCGAAGGCCATGAGTTCCGGCTGGATCAGGGGAAGCTGTACCGGTATAAGCGCCGGCTGGATATGCGGAGCGGCATGCTGCACCGGGAGCTGGAGTGGGAATCTCCCGCCGGGCACCGGGTACTGCTGGTGATCAGCCGGATGGTTGCCTTGACGCATAAGCATCTGGCTGTTATCGACTATGCGGTGACGGCGCTGAATTTCTCCGGCACGCTGAAGTTCGATTCAGCGGTGGACAGCGAGATTGCCCGGCCTGAGGTTACCGGTGACCCGAGGCTGGGGGCGGGCGGCGGCGAGTCCCGCCTGCTGCTGGAGGATACCGGATATGACGCTGCCGCCCGGAAGCTGTGGATGATGCAGCGCACCCGCCACACGCGATTTGCGCTGCTGACCGCTGTCAGCCATGCACTGCAGGCGAAGTCCGGGCGCGAGATGAGCCACCAATTAATCGGGCAGCGCATCTCCGTCTGTTACGCCGCTGCTGTCCGCAGCGGAGAGACGGTGACACTTACCAAATATATAACGTATCATACCTCCAAAGATTACGGGGAGGAGGAGCTGCCCGGCCGGAGTGCTGAAGTCTTGGCGCTGGCCAATGAGCTGGGCTTCGCCGGTCTGGCCGGGGAGCAGCAGGCGTATCTGGACAGCTTCTGGGCCCATGCGGATGTGGAGATTAGCGGTGATCCTGCACTCCAGCAGGGCATCCGCTTCAATGCTTATCAGCTGCTGCAATCCGTGGGCCGGGACGGTGTGACGAATATCGGAGCCAAGGGCTTAACGGGGGAAGGCTACGAAGGGCATTATTTCTGGGATACAGAGATGTACATGCTGCCGTTCTTCACCTTCACGCAGCCGGAGATCGCCCGTGCGCTGCTGGAATTCCGTTATGCTACGCTCGGCAAGGCCAGAGAGCGGGCAGCGGTCATGTCGCAGAAGGGGGCGCTGTACCCGTGGCGGACCATTGACGGCGAGGAGAACTCCGCCTACTTCCCCGCAGGCACTGCCCAGGCGCATATCAATGCCGATATTGCCTACGGCCTGAAGCAATATGTCCAGGCAACGGGCGACATGGACTTTCTGGTCAGCCGGGGGGCGGAGATGCTGTTCGAGACCTCAAGGTTCTGGGCCGATCTGGGCCACTATAACCCCGCGCGCGGAGGCGCCTTTTGTATAGATGCAGTAACAGGACCGGATGAATACACGGCGATTGTGAACAACAATGCTTATACTAATCTCATGGTGCAGGATCAACTCCAGTATGCGTATGAGACGGCTCTGCTGCTTCAGCGGGAGTATCCTGCGGATTACGAACGGCTGCGGCAGGCGATCGGGTTAACTCCCGAAGAGGTGGAGGGCTGGAGAGCTGCCGCCGCAGTGATGTTCATTCCATTCGACGAACCGCTCGGCATTTATGCCCAGGATGACACCTTTCTGAGTAAGCAAAAATGGGATTTCGAGCACACGCCTGCGGATCAGTATCCGCTGCTGCTCCATTATCACCCGCTGGTCATCTACCGGCATCAGGTGCTGAAGCAGGCCGATCTGGTCATGGCTCTGTTCCTGCTCGGGGACAAGTTCAGCCTGGCGGATAAGCTCCGCAACTATCATTATTATGAGCCATTAACGACGCATGACTCCTCGCTGTCTCCTTGCATCCACAGTATTATGTCTGCGGAGATCGGCGATCTGGCCGGGGCATACAGTTATTTCAGCCGCACGGTGCGGATGGATCTGGACGATATCAACCACAATGCCAAGGACGGGCTGCATATGGCGGCGATGGCCGGGTCCTGGATGTCGATTGTGAACGGCTTCGGCGGCATGCGGCTGGCTCAGGGAGAGCTGAGCTTCGCTCCGGTCCTGCCGGAGCAGTGGGAGAGCTACCGCTTCAAGGTTACAGTGGGCGGTCAGCTGCTGGATATCTTCGTTGAACGGGAGGCGGTAGTGTACACGCTGCTGGAGGGGACGGCGCTTGAGATCAGGCATAAGAAGCAGCCGCTGCGGCTGCTTCCGCAGGAGCCGGTACGGATTTCGCTGGCGCAGCGCCTGGAGGCCGTCATCTTCGATCTGGACGGCGTGATCACCGATTCCGCTGAATTCCATTATCTGGCCTGGCAGGCGCTTGCGGATGAGCTGGGCCTTCCCTTCAGCCGCGAGAAGAATGAACGGCTGAAGGGCGTCAGCCGGATGGAATCGCTGGAGATCGTGCTGGAGGGCAGCGAGCTAGCGCGGCTGCCCGAGGCCGAGAAGCTCCGGCTGGCGGGGAAGAAGAACGATCACTACCGGCAGATGATCGGCCGGATCACCCCGGCGGACCTGTTGCCGGGGATTCCTGAGCTGCTGGATTCCCTGCGGGAGCGGGGAATCTCCGTGGGGCTGGCCTCGGCCAGCCTGAATGCGCCGCAGATTCTGGAGCGCCTCGGCGCAGCCCATTGGTTCCAGGCGATTGCCGACGCGGCAGAGCTCCGGAAGGGCAAGCCCGATCCGGAGATTTTTCTGCAGGCGGCAGAGCTGCTTGGGGTCACGCCGGGCAACTGCATCGGCGTGGAGGATGCAGCCGCAGGCGTGGCCGCGATCCGGGCGGCGGGCATGAAGGCTGTGGGCATCGGGGCGGCCGAGCAGCTTGGCGCGGCCGACCTGGTGCTGCCTTCCACGGCGGCGCTGGACGCCGGGAAGCTGCTTGAGCTGTTCGGGCATTAGCCACCCCCGGGAGGCTGTGGCCGTGCAGTGGAATCCGCGTCCGCGCAGCGGGAGCGGGGGCGTAGTATTCCACAGTCCCCCGCTCCGCAGGCAAGGGGGATTGAACTAGCCTTGTTCTCCACATTTGAGTGGGGAACAGGGCTTTTTGTCCGAGTATAAGAAGAAGGCGAGCCGGTTGGAGATAACCTGGATTAAGTAAGTGGAAAAAGGTATCTTAATTCCTCGATTTCTCAAGAATATAAGGAAGCAAGTGGAAAAAGGGCATTTGTTTATATTGGTTTTGGCTACTTTGGGTAAAATGGGGGAATTTAAGTGTTGTTTATCCAATTGTTGTTTCTACACGCTACTTTTGTTCATCAATAAGTGTATGAAATCCAACTAATTCCTCTCCACTCCACATCCCGGCATCCGTTACCTTGTCCCCGCAGACGATGGCCAACTGGATTAAACTATTTGACGCTTACGTATGCTAATAGATAGAAAAAGACCCGCCCCATTAGAATGAGACGAATCTTGGAGGATTAGTTTCAAAACTGTACATAACATTAGTTACAATGTAAGAGTTGTAGACCACTGACTTCCTGAATCCCGCATCATCTTTTAGTTTAACTGAGGTTTCCAAATAAAGTAATGTACTTTAAGACAGATGATTTGATAAAGGCACGCAGTTGTGTCCATTGTCAGCTATCGGCAATAAATATACACTACCAGCGAACTTATAGAAGCTGGAGGCAGACGATGAATAAACCAATGGAGCTTTATGATGTAACGATAATCGGTGGAGGTCCAGCCGGATTGTACACAACCTTTTATAGCGGCATGCGCGATCTGAAGACAAAGCTGATCGAGTCGCAGCCAGAACTGGGCGGGCGAATCCTGACCTATCCTGAAAAAATGATCTGGGATGTAGGAGGCGTAACCCCGATCCGCGGAGAGAAATTGATCGCCCAATTAGTGGAGCAAGCCAGAACCTTCGAGCCGACGATTGTACTGGGTCAGCAAATTTCAGGCTTTGAACGCCAGGAGGATGGCACGATCATGCTGACGGCATCGAGTGGAGAGCGGCATCATACAAGAACCGTTATTTTGGCCATCGGTTATGGTGCCCGCAAGCAGGTCAAGCTGGAGATCGAAGGAGCAGACCGTTTCGAAGTAACGAACTTGTATTACACCGTTCAGGGGCTGGAGGTCTTCCGGGCTAAGCATGTGCTCATCTCGGGAGGCGGCGATTCGGCGGTTGATTGGGCGAATGAACTGGAGCCGATTGCAGCAAGCGTAACGATTGTACACCGCCGCAGCCAATTTGGCGGACATGAGCGGCATGTTTCGAATATGAGGAATTCATCAGTGAAAATATGTACGCCATATACCATAGAAGCTCTGCATAGCAGCAATGGTACCAGCATTGAACAGGTCGCCATCGCTCATCTGGAAACGGGAAGGCGTGAGCTGCTGGAAGTCGATGCGGTTATCGTTAATCACGGGATGAAATGCGATTTCGGGCCGGTGGAGGGCTGGGGGCTAGATCTCGGACTATGGCATGTAACCGTTGATGAGCAGATGGCGACGAACCTTCCGGGCGTGTTCGCCGCAGGCGATTTCGTGACATATGGCAGCAAAGTGGAGCTGATCGCCGGGACATTTACCGATGGCATTATGGCACTCAATAGCGCCAAGCAATATTTGGACCCGGAAGCCCCGATGATGGCCTATGTATCCTCGCATAATGAGAAGTTTAAAGAGAAGAATCGCGCATTAGGCGTAATTGAGGATGAAGAGAGCGGGCAGAAAGACTAATAGCGGAAGTAATAGTTATATTAGCTGAACTTAAGAATGCTGACCAGCTCACGGACGCAACCTTGTACATCAAGGATTGCGTTAGTGCAGCGAGATGGATTCTTAAGTTCATTTCATATTAAGGCATGATTGCTGAATCCCCGGGGAATATCACCGTATAGCTGCCTTGATCAGCGTGCAAGCAGCAATTTCATTTGCGTGTCCAGTTGTTTATGCAGCGAGATGGGGTCGCTTACCCGGAATTTCTCCAATGGTGTGTGATAGACTTGGTTGTTCCTGACCGCCGGCAGTGATTTCCATCTTGCAGTCGCAGATAATTGCTTATACCGTCCGGGATCGACTATCGTCAAAAAGAGATGATCACCTACAAAAAGCGGGAGCTGCTCCTCAGTAATAATACGATACGCCTCTTTATTTATCATTTCCTGCTGAATAATGACTGGTGCGGAGAGCTCCAGACCGTCATACAAATTATAGGCGCCTCTGCACCAGAAATTGCCGAATACATAAATCGAATCCGAACGGATTTCAATAGAGGAGAACGTCTCATCCCTTGAGTAGATCGCAGCTAACCGCGCCCGGTGCCGCTGGGTTTTCCGGTTGTAATGCACAACCCACTGCTCGGCCTCCTGCTGCTTATTTAACGTTTCCCCAAGCATCCGAAGCAAGGACAGCGGGTTATGTTCGTTCCCTGACAATAATAATGTCGGAGCAATGGCCGACAGCTTGTCGTAATCATTTTGACAGGGAGCCAGAATGAGCTCGGGCTGAAGGTTTGCTATTTCATCAAGCTGCATCGGGATGCTGTTGACCTTGTGAATATCGTAGCTTAGCTCGCGCAGATGCAGGTTGTTCGTCAGGTTGTTGGCGGCAGCAATGGGGCGAATACCAAGCGCAAGCAAATGGCCGAGACAGCTCATTGCGCAAATGTTCACCTGCTTCTTGTGATGATTGCGAATGAATCGACCGGGGGATATTCCTACGGTTTGCCTGAAGCGCCGGTTAAAATAATACTCATCCCTATAGCCGACCGTATTCGCAATTTCCTGGAGGCGTCCGCCGCCCAGCAGCAGCTCCTTCGCATGATTGATCCGTAAAGCGGTCATATAGCCCGACACATTGGTGCCGGTCAACAGCTTGAACCAATGGGTAAAACGGCGGTTACTGATTTTAGCTTGCCGGGCAAGCTCCTCAACGGATACGTCTTGCTGGTAATTTTCCTTCAGCGAAGCAATGATTTCCAGCACAGCCTGCCGGGAATTTTCTGTTTTTTGGTGTGGTCCCAGATGTTGAAGCAGACTGCCCATGAGCTTCTGGAAGCTGTGATGTGCCGCCATTTGCTGCAGTGTGTCAGCTGTATACTGATGCTGGGCGATTTCCTGTAACTCCCGGACCAACACCTCGAAGTGCGGGACTGTGAATTCTCCGGCCTCTAGTAAGGCGGGCGGGTGACTTTGGTTCATATGCATAGAAAAGGTTAAAAACCACAGTGAGAGCGGGGATTGGCCTGAATTGCGGATCTCAATCGTACAATGGGGATTCAGCAGAAAGCAGGTTCCGTACATTATGGAGAACGCTTCATTGTCCCAAGTCAGGCATCCTTCTCCCTGTTGTGTGAAGATTAGCGTGTATGTTGCAAGCTCCTGCTGTGGTACGACTATGGGGTCTGAGAAGTTGCCTTGCAGCAGGCCATGCAGTTGAAAGGACAGGGAGTTTACCGGGCTGACAGCATGCAGCATCTTCAAATTCAAAGCAAACAGCTCCTTTTGAGAATGATTATCAACGGAACTGATTCTATACCAAATGAACAATCATTACAAGGCATCCGCTTCCCCGCTGATCCTTCCGATTGGTGCAAAAAAACAGCCGTTCTATCCATTGTGATGCGGCTGAGCAGAGCGATATAATAATTGATATTGATAATCATTATCGCTAATTCGAGAGGGATGTGCAGAATGAAAGCTTTATTGAAGAAGACACCATGGTTATGGACAGGCCTTATGTTTATTGTAATGGCAATGATGATCAGCGCCTGCGGCAGCGGCAACAAGGCTAGTTCGGGCCGGGAAGCGGCAGTGCCAGCCGCAACAGACCATGCACAAGAAGCGGCACCTGCAATGAGAACCGTTACGGATTCAACGGGCAGACAAGTGGAGATTCCAAGCTCACCGGAGCGAGTCGTATATACAGATAATACGGTAGGCGATATTTTGTTATTGGGCATCCAGCCTGTAGGATTGGTTCAAGGCGGTCTGGAGAATGCCGTATATAAAGAGCAAATTAAAGATATCCCTGATGTAGGCTGGCCCATTAGTGCAGAGAAGCTGATCGGGATTCAGCCGGATGTGATTATCACCTCGGTTACGGATGGCGCACAAATTGAAGTGATGTCCAAAATTGCCCCGGTTCTCGTAACGAACGAGTGGGACCCTATGGCAGAGCGTATTAAACGGGTTGGTGAATGGTTCGGTCATGAAAAGGAAGCAGAAGCCTTTCTGAGCAACCATGAAGAGAAGGTAGCTGACATGTGGAAGGCGATGAAGGCGGATGGAACGATACAAGCGGGCGAAACAGCCTCGGTATTTCAGCATATGTTAAAAGCTAACCGACTGAGCGTCTATACGACCAGCTATTTGGCAAGCTTTGTATATGATAAGAACGGCTTTAAACCGACAGAAGCGATTCAAAAGCTGATCGAAGATCCGAAAGGCTACGGTTACGTCGATATCTCTTCTGAAATCCTGCCGGAGCTGGCGGGTGACCGTATTTTTATCGTCTACATGGATGCAGAAGAAGGCGAAGCGGCCAAAAAAATGATTACCGAGCCGATCTGGAGAGATCTCCCGGCTGTTAAGGCGGGCAAAGTGTATTTCATTGATGCAAGCCTGGGTGTATCAACTGATCCGCTTGTGAGAGAGAAGCTGGTTGAAGTGCTGCCGGAAATTTTGAAGCAGTAGCTGTGTGTACCATGCAAAATACCTGAATACTGAATTTATTAAATGGCCTAAGATCCTATAAGGAATGCTTAGGCTTTTTGTTGTTCCTAAAAACACAGTTACCCCCTATAATTGTATCCAAGCAGTCCTCGTTTGTAAGCCTCATGCCAGAAGTGTTCCTTCTACTTGCCAGAATCCGACTTTGAGATAGATGAACGGGAGTGTGCGAATGCGTGTAGATCAAATTCATCTCAGGTTGTTAAGAACCCTGCTATTGCCTCTGTTTATCTTATGGTGTACAACAGGAGCTGCCCACGCCGCTGCCGAAGAGCTGCCCGCACAGAATGTGCTGGTGCTGCATTCCTATCAGAAGGGCTTTGCCTGGACCGATGACCAAAGTGCCGGAATAGAGGAACGTTTCAAGGGCACAGCTAATCCCCCCGTCATCTACACTGAATATATGGACTGGAAAAGGTACCCCACGCAGGGTAACCTCGGGAATTTCTACGAGACCATTCGCTTCAAGTATCAGAACATCCATATTAATGCGATCATCACAACGGACGATGCGGCGCTGAGTTTCGCGATGAAGTACCGCCACGAGCTTTTGAATGATGCTCCGATCATTTTCAGCGGGATCAACGAATTGGGAGTGGCCGCTATCCCGAATCCCCACAACATTACAGGCGTTATCGAAAAAATAGATCCCACACCTACCATCAGAATGGCCATGGACATCAACCCTTCCTTGAAGAAGGTGTATATTGTCTATGATAATTCGGAGAGCGGGCTGTCAACCGGCCAGATGGTGATGGATCAGATCGACGCAATGAAGCTGGGACTTGAGCTGTTCCCTATGAACCGCTTGTCCATGGAACAGATCCAAGCAACGGCGTCGGCGCTGTCCCCGGACAGTATTGTGCTGATGACTACATATTTTAGCGACTCTACCGGACGAATTGTCGAGTTCGACAGATTTGCAGGTGAACTGGGCAAGAGCAGCAGTGTTCCGGTGTATCATATTTATGATTTTGGATTGAATCATGGCGCCTTCGGGGGCAGTCTGATCAGCGGTAGAATTCAGGGTCAGACAGCGGCCGATCTGGCGCAGCGTATTCTGCAGGGGGAGCAGGCGGGGAAGATCCCGGTCGTAACCGACAGCAATGTGCGCAAGGTGTTCGATTATAACGAGCTGCAGCGGTTCAAGATATCACCGGATAAGCTGCCGAAGGGCAGCGAAGTGATTAACGAGCCGTTCTCGTTCTATCAGACCTATAAGGTGCTGGTGCTGAGCATCGTGGCTGCTTTTGCGGTGCTGGTAGCCTTCATTCTGGTGTTGCTATTCTATGTGCAGCTGGTCAGAAGGATTAGAAGCAACCTGGAAAAAAGCAATGAACGCTTCAGCCTGGCAACCTACGGCTCGGATGCGGTAATCTGGGACGTTGATATGTCTACGATGATCTATTATTTCTCGGACAGCTGGTATGAGCTGCTCGGGTATGCCCGGGATGAGATTAATGAGAGCCGCGGCGGCTGGCGGGATATCCTCCATCCGGAGGATGCCGAGCAGGAGAACCGGCTGCGCATCCAGCATCTGGAGGGTCGTTCTTCTTACTACTACGCTGAATACCGGATGCGGAGCAAGGCAGGCGAATACAAGTGGTTTCAGGCGCGGGGCAAGGTGCTGCGTAATGCGGGCGGCGGATATATCCGGTTTGCCGGGTCGATGGTGGATGTAACGGACCGCAAGGGTTATGAGAGCAAGCTGCAGACGAGCTATCAGGAACTGGAATCGACCTATGAGGAGCTGACTGCCCTGCAGGATGAGTTGCTGGAGCAGTACAACAAGGTGGTAGAGAATCAGACGCTGCTGCAGACCAGTGAGGAGAAATACCGGCTGCTGGCCTATAACGATGTACTCAGCGGTCTGCCGAACCGGCTGTCATTGTCCGAAGAACTACAAAGATTCATTAAGGAGCATTCCGGCGGCCATGCGGCGCTGTTCTTCCTGGATATCGATAACTTCAAGTACATTAATGATTCCATGGGCCATACCTTTGGGGATGAGCTGCTGGTGCAGGTTGGTGAACGGCTGCTTAGCCGCTCTGACGGCCGCAGTAAGCATTTTCGCTTCGGCGGCGATGAGTTTGTGATTCTGTTCAAGGATGTAGCTGAGGCGGGTGAGGTGCTCCGCTATGCGGATTCCCTGGTACAGGGCTTCAAGGAACCGTTCCAGCTTCATGCGAGTGTGGTGCATATCTCGGCCAGTATCGGAATTGCCCAATACCCGGAGAACGGGAAGAATGCGGAGGAGCTCCTGAAGAATGCCGACATTGCCATGTATAAGGCGAAAGAAGCAGGCAAGGGCAGCTATATGATCTACGGGCAGGAGATGCAGCAGTATTTTGACGAACGGATGATTATTGAGAATCACTTAAGAAGCGCCATATCCAATAATGAGCTGTCGCTGCATTACCAGCCGCTGGTGGATACCGGCTCCGGTGAGATATGGGGCTTCGAGGCGCTGATCCGCTGGAACAACCCGGTGCTCGGCTTCGTCTCCCCCTTATCCTTCATCAAAATTGCCGAGGATTGCCGCCTGATCGTTCCCATAGGTGAGTGGGTGCTGCGCGCCGCCTGCCGGTTCACCAAGGATCTGCATAATCAGGGCTATGAGGGCTATCATATCTCGGTTAATATCTCCGTCATTCAGCTGATGCTGGACGACTTCACGGAGATGGTGCTGAGCGTGCTGGAGGATACCGGGCTTGCGCCGGAATATCTGGAGCTGGAGATTACCGAGTCGATCTTCATGGAATCCTTCGAGGCGATCAGCTCTAAGCTGGAAGCGCTCAAGAAGAGGGGCATTGGCATTGCGCTGGATGACTTCGGAACGGGCTATTCCTCACTCAGCTATCTGAAGCAGCTCCCGATTACTACCCTGAAGATCGACAAGTCCTTCATCGACAGCATCGATACCCCGAACAATATGTCGCTGGCCAGCTCCATCGTCACCATCGGCCATGATATGGGACTGAACGTTACCGCTGAAGGGGTGGAGACCCTGGAACAGCTTGCCTTTCTGGAGCGGACCCGCTGTGACAAGATTCAGGGCTACTATATCAGCAAGCCTATTCCGGAGAAAGAGGTCGCGGGCTGGGTGGCGGGGCGAATTGCGGGTTGAGGGGTGAGGTTAAGCTGTGAACCGGATAAGTCCGGGTTTTCTCGCAGAGTAATACGGCAACATGGAGAAGAAGTGGGATTATGTAGTTCACATGGAACCCTTCCGTGTCTCGAAACGTAACTATCTATTTAGGATGTGATTAACTCCTGAGTATATCAATAAGTGAGGTGTAGGTTTGTCATCAATTCTACTAATGATTTTTTCGATTAATTTTGCTCTCCTGCTTGTGCACGAAATGGATGCAATCCGAGCCAAAGAATGGAGAATGTTTATCTTCCTGAGAGAGTTGACAGATGAACGTGCCTTCAAAGTATTTACAATTTTGCATCTGCCGCTGTATGCCTTTTTACTGTTTTCCTTGATAAGTCAACATCTGTTATCCTTCATAATAATAGATATGTTTTTAATTCTTCACTCGATCGCTCATTTTTTCTTTGAGAAGCATCCAAGTAATAATTTTAAGAACCTATTCTCTAGATTAATTATATATCCAATGGGCTTATTGGGTTTGTTGCATCTTGTTGGGTTACTGTATTGGTAGCAGCATCAGCCACCTATTGATTAGGTGGCTTTCTTATTTTGAGGGAAGTTGTGCTCAGAACAAAGGGACCTCTGATTCTGCCGAGTGTGGTTGAAGGAGAGTGATGAGGAGCAATAGTGCACCTGAATTACCTGGACGCGGGCTAGATGGGCCAATGAGGAGCAATAGTGCACCTGAATTCCCCGGACGCGGGCTAAATGAGCCAATGAGGAGCATTAGTGCACTTGAATTGACTGGACGCGGGCTAGATGAGCCAATGAGGAGCAATAGTGCACCTGAATTCCCCGGACGCGGACTAAATGAGCAAATCCAACGGCACCGTCCTTTAAAAGGACGGCACAGCCGCTGCTAATTGGTTAAATACACGCTGCATCAGTGAAAGTGTTGTAATTGTTGCAACTTGAAGCCCGAGATGCCATGTGTTCATGCGGAAAATTCAAGTGACAATGGCGCTATCCGTCTCACTCCGCGCTACTTCAGCAGCTTCCGCGCCAGCTTGACCTTGCTGCCATAGGGCGGGTAGACAATTCCGAAATCTAGCCTTGTGCTTCGCTTAACAATGCTTTTGTGATGGGAGAAGAGATCGAAGCTGTATTTGCCGTGGTAGCCGCCGATCCCGGAATTCCCGACACCGCCGAAAGGCAGCCGGGTGCTGGCTACATGAGAGATGGTATCGTTAATGCAGCCGCCGCCGAAGGACACCTCGGTCATCACTTGCTGCTCCACCTGCTTATCGCGGGTGAACAGATAGAGGGCGAGCGGCTTCGGACGGGCATTGATGCTCTGAATGACCTCTTCAAGCTGGTTGTACTCCATAATCGGCAGCACCGGGCCGAAGATTTCATCCTCCATCGAAGCGTCACTCCAATCCGCCGGATAGATTAGGGACGGCTCGATATACAGCTCCTCCGGGATCACGGTCCCGCCGAGAATCAGCTTCTCACGGTCCCGCTCCAGCATAGCCCCGATCCGCCGCAGCTGGCGTTCATTCACGATCCGTCCGTAGTCTGTGTTATGCCTGATGTCGGTGCCATAGAAATCGGTGACGCAGCGCTTCATCCGCTCAATCAGCTCCGCTGCCACCTCGCTGTGGACCAGCAGATAATCAGGCGCAATACAGGTCTGCCCCACATTGATCAGCTTCCCCCAGACAATCCGCTTCGCGGCGGTCTCCAGGTCGGCGCTCCGGTCTACGATTACGGGGCTTTTGCCGCCCAGTTCAAGGGTGACGGGCACCAGGTTCTTCGCCGCCGCTTCCATGACAATTCTGCCTACAGGCACACTTCCGGTGAAAAAAATATAATCGAACGCGGCATGAATCAGCAGATTCGTCGTTTCCTTCTCGCCCTGTACTACCCTGATATAGGCGGGATCAAAGGTCTCTCGGATCATATCCTCGATGACAGCGGAGGTAGCCGGTGTACTCTCGGAGGGCTTCAGTACGGCGCAGTTCCCGGCGGCGATGGCGCCGATCAGCGGTTCAATCAGCAGCTGGAACGGGTAGTTGAACGGCCCGATAATTAGCACCGTCCCATAAGGCTCGGCGATAATTCTGCTCCTGGCCGGGAACAGATGCAGCGGGGAACCTACCCTGACCGGCTTCATCCAGCGCCTTAGATGTTTCATCATATAGCCGATGCTGTCCAGCGTGAATCCGATTTCTGTCGCATAAGCCTCGAACTCGCTTTTGTGCAGATCCTGGTTCAGTGCTGTAATAATCCGGGCTTCATTGCGTGAGATGGCCTCCTTCAGCTTCTGAAGCTGCTCCAGCCGGAAGCCGGGGGTTCTCGTGACTCCGCTGGCGAACCATTGTCTGTGCTCAGCCAGCAGCTGGTCGATCTGTTGTGCAGTGAACGGTGACATGCTTGTACCCTCCTTGGTCATTTGCGGTCTCTATAAGTTGCCTGCCGAAGAGGGCAGAGTCTGGATGTAATCCTGCATCCGGCTCCGGTTCAGCAGGGTGATTTCATTGCCCTTGAATTCGATCCAGCCCTGATCGCGCAGGAAGCCCAGCTCCCGCGACAAGGAAGGGCGGGCGGTATTCATATGCTCGGCCCATTCCTTCCGGCTGAACGGGAGCTTCAGGATATCGGATTCCTGCTGCTCTCCCTGCTCCAGCAGGAAGTCTACGATACGGCGGCGCAGCGGCCCGGCAGACAGGTTCTCAATCTTCCGGTTCACGAGCACCAGCCGTTCGGACAGATTCTCGATGAAGCGGGTGAGGATATCGGTGTCGGCCGCGAATAATCTCAGCAGCTCCTGCTTGCTGATGAACATTACCTTGCAGGGGCCTGTGGCTGTAACCGTAGCGGGCACGGTGTTATTCCTGCGGAACAATACGGCTTCCCCGATGGTCTGGCCTTCCTTCAGATGTGCGATGGTCACACTGCTGCCGGTGGGGTGTGTCTTCTGCACCTCGATGCGGCCGGAGAGCAGAATTCCAAGCCGTTCTGCCCGATCACCCTCTGCCAGAATAATCGCATTCTTATGGTAGGAGCTGACCGCGTAAGCCAATGTATGCAGCAGCTGTTCGATCTCATCTGCGGATTTTCCGCGAAATAGCAGGCAGGCTTGCAGCGAAGCAGGCTCCGGTCTCATACTTTTCCTCCCGATGTGTAGTGATTGGTAACATTCGTTACCGATTGATAGACGAAAGTCTACTACAATTATTGGTAACTGTAAAGGCGAGGCACAGAGCGATTCCATTAATGATAAGGAGTGATCAGGTAATGAGCGAAATGTTTTGTTTCCAGTGTCAGGAGGCAGCTAAGGGGACGGGTTGTACGATTCAGGGGGTGTGCGGCAAGACCAGTGAGGTAGCGAATCTGCAGGATCTGTTGGTGTATACACTTAAGGGTATTGCCATCTTCGCGCGCAGCGGGCGTGAGCTGGGGATTACTGATGCGGTGTCGGAGAAATTTATCATAGAGAGCTTGTTCGCTACGATTACCAATGCCAACTTTGTGCCGGAATACTTTACTGCGAAGATCCGGGAAGGGCTGGCCCTGCGGGATCTGTGGCGCAGCAGAGTGGCTGATGCCGGAGTGATGGCCTATTTGTCGGAGCATGACGCGGCGATCTGGAATGCAGTGACGGATGAAGAGCTGATGGACAAGGCGGCCACGGTGGGGGTGCTTGCTACGGAGCATGAGGATATCCGCTCCTTGCGCGAGCTGCTGACCTATGGCCTGAAGGGAATGGCTGCCTACATGGAGCATGCCGCGGTACTGGGCTTCTACGAAGCAGGAGCACATGCTTTTATGGAAAAAGGCTTGGCAGCTGCGCTGGATAACAATCTGAGCGGCGGTGAGCTGACGGCTCTGGTGCTGGAATGCGGCAAGTTCGGCGTGGATGTGATGGCGCTGCTGGACCGCGCTAACACCGCAGCCTACGGTAATCCGGAGATCACCAAAGTCAATATTGGAGTAGGCACGAACCCTGGTATTCTGATCAGCGGTCATGACCTCAAGGACATGGAGGCGCTGCTGAAGCAGACCGAGGGTACCGGAGTAGATGTGTATACGCACAGTGAGATGCTGCCGGCCCACTACTATCCGGCCTTCAAAAAGTATAGCCACTTCGTAGGCAACTACGGCAATGCATGGTGGAAGCAGAATGAGGAGTTTGCCAGCTTCAACGGTCCGATTCTGATGACCACGAACTGCATCGTGCCGCCGAAGGACAGCTACAAGGACCGGCTGTACACTACCGGCAATACCGGTTATCCGGGAATTCAGCATATCGCGGCAGGCGCGGACGGAGAGAAGAATTTCTCAGCTCTGATCGAGCAGGCTAAGAGCTGCAGCGCTCCAGTGGAGATTGAGACAGGCGAGATCATCGGCGGCTTCGCCCATGCGGCTGTAATGAATTTGGCGGATCAGGTGGTTGGAGCAGTAGAGAGCGGCGCCATCAAGCAATTCTTCGTCATGGCCGGCTGCGACGGACGGATGAAGAGCCGGAATTATTACACCGACTTCGCGGCAGAGCTGCCGAGTGACACGGTGATCCTGACCGCAGGCTGTGCCAAATACAAATATAACAAGCTGGCGCTTGGCGATATCGGCGGAATTCCCCGCGTGCTTGATGCCGGCCAGTGCAATGACTCCTATTCTCTTGTGGTTATAGCGCTTAAGCTGAAGGAAGTCTTTGGTCTTGCGGATATCAACGATCTTCCGATCTCCTATAACATTGCCTGGTATGAGCAAAAAGCGGTGATTGTACTGCTGGCGCTGCTGCATCTGGGCGTGAAGAACATTCACCTGGGCCCTACACTTCCGGCCTTCCTGTCGCCTAATGTAGCCAAGGTACTGGTAGATACCTTCGGCATCGGCGGCATTACTACCGTACAGGAAGACATGGAACGGTTCATCGCTGCGGTATAATACAAATTCATCATTAGCCAAAATACACAAAAGCGAGTCTCCGTATACGGAGGCTCGCTTTGTTTGTATATGGATATGAACGTCAGCGCTTACGGCAGCCGGTAGACCGCAAACGGCTCGCCGGTGCGGAAGGCGGCGCTGGCCTGGTCGAGCTGCTCAAGTATCCCCGCATCCGGCGAAGCAGAGAGACTCTGCAGATTATGCTCTACCTGCTCTACTGTAGTCGCGCCGACAATCACCGTGGAGACGGCGGGCCGGTTCATCAGCCAGGCCAGGGATAGAGCCGCAGGTGAGGTGCCCTGCCCCTCCGCAATGGCCTGAACCTGCTCCCCGAGCGAGATGCGCTCCGGGGTAAGGAAGCGGCGGAAGTTCGGATCAGTCTCTGCTCTGGAGCCGGCAGGGGCGCTGCTGCTTCCGGCATATTTGCCGGTAAGGATGCCGCCCGCCAGAGGGAAGTACGGGATGATGCCCAGGCCCTGATCCAGGCAGAGCGGAAGCAGCTCGGCTTCGGGCGTGCGGTCAGCCAGCGAATAGCTGCACTGGATGGAGATGTATTTCGCCCAGTTACGGGCTTCACTGATCCCGAGCGCTTTCATCAGCTCCCAGGCGGCATAATTGGAGGCTCCGATATACCGCACCTTGCCTGCGGAGATCAGATCATCCAGCGTGCGCAGTGTTTCCTCCAGCGGTGTGTAGGGGTCGAAGGTGTGGATCTGATACAGATCCACATAGTCTGTCTTCAGGCGGCGCAGGCTGCCCTCCAGCTCCTGCATCAGATGATGGCGCGAAGAGCCGCTGCCGCCGGGTCCCTCATGCTTCGGCAATCCGGCTTTGGTCGCCAGCACTGCGCTCTGGCGTCTGCCTTCAAGCGCAAGGCCGATGATCCGCTCCGATTCAGAGCCGGCATAGATATTGGCGGTATCGATGAAATTGATGCCCTGATCCATAGCGGTGTGCAGAATGCGGACCGAGGTCTCCTGATCTGCGCGTTTGCCGAATGAATTGGTTCCAAGACCCAGAGCAGATACCTGCAGGCCGCTATTGCCCAGACGGTTATATCGCACGCTCTCACTTCTCCTTATATAGTAGTAGTCTTAGCAGGAATCACGCACAAGCAGCTTGCCGCCAGACTCCAGGCGGCTCTCCTGCGACCGGGCAAGATTAATCACCGCATGCTCCTCCTGGAGCAGCTCAATCTCCTCGCCCAGCTTGAGGAGCAGCCTGGAGAAGAGGCTTAGGACACTGTCTGTGATGTACCCGGTGAATTGTCCCGGATGGGCGAATACCTCAAGCATCTGCCAGAGCTGGTCCGTGCCGGAGCCGAACGCCCCGTTCATACGGCTCAGCGCAGCCTGGAGATCGCGGATCAGGCTTTCGAGGTGGCTGTATTTACCCTCCAGCAGCAGCATGACCACCAGGCCGTATTTCACGGATTGCTGGCGAGATTCCACGTTCTTGGCCAGCTGGCGCGCTGCCTCACGCAGTCCGTCCGCCTCAGTCCGCAGCAGGCTTGCGAGGCTGTGCAGACGATGCTGCTGTACCCCCGCGTGTCCGGCGTACAGGCCGCTGCCGGTGACCTGGCCGCTAACATAAATACTGCCGGTAGCTATAATTGTGGATTGGCGTATATCTCCATAGACGTACACATTACCCAGGGCTTCGATACGTACAGGTCCTTCCAGATCTCCCGGTACAATGACGTCGCCTGCAAACATAACATCGCCCGCAGTATCCGCCGTCTCCCTGGTCAGCAGACGGACCGGAGGGAAATCACATATCCGGACGCTGCCGTTTCCTCCGCAGATGCGGGGTCTGCCGGTATGCCGGGCCACGATATTACCACAGGGGAGGAGCTTGGCATGGTTACCGGCAGCGAAGTAGACATCCTGCGGAGGGGGAGGGGGCAGGACTCTGCCGTCTGTGTCGAAGCCGGGAATGCCCTCTTCCGGCGGCAGTTTGCGGGCGAAGACTTCGCCTGCGAAGGTAAAGGGGGCTCCCGGGAAACGGAGATACTCCAAGGGTTCCGCAGGCTTCTGACCCGGGGCTCCCTGTCCCTGAAACATCCGGTTCCCCTCTAGTGTATGCTCAGGCAGCAGGAATTCCAGCCGTGCTTCCTTGCCGGGCAGCGGGGCTCTTCCTTCAGCGATGCATACGGGAAGATATGTAGGGTTCTCCAGCTCCGCGTACAGGGCGGGAATGTTCAGGTTGCGCAGAATAAAACGGTTGTCCAGTGAGGCGATAATCTGTTCTATAGTGAGCGTGGACAGCAGCATCGCCGGGTTGGGCTGGGCACGGACGACCGCCTCGAAAGCAGCGGGACAGTTGACCAGATTCCAGGCGTACTTCTCTGCACGGTATAGAGTGAAGTGGACCTTGAGCTTGTCAGGCGATACGGTAATTTCGTATTGCGGCTTCTCGCAGATCTCCCAGGTGATATAATCCGCCTTCGTCACCTCGGTTGGTTCTGTAACGGTCTTCCAGTTGATCTTCAGGACAACAGGGTGGATCGCAGAAATCCGGGCGGGAGCGCCTCCGGGCAGCGGAGGCGTAATGAATATCTGGTTGTCCTGCACGAGGATAATTCCATTCTTATCTCCATGTGTCCCGTCAGAAGCTCGGCCCTCCACAGAGAATGAATCCAGGAGCCCTTTACGTTCGAGCATCAGGGACTCTACGAATTCATATCGGCTTGGTTCGATATAATGCTGCGGCATGGTTGTAACCTCACTTTTTCGTATGATCAATGGCAATTCGTACAGAAAAAGAACATCATCAAGCCCGGGAGGACTTCCCGTGAACAGCCGGCTTAAGTGGTCTCTATTGGCAGCCTGGCGACCTTAAACGCGGGATTTGGCGTTCTTAGGCCCATGGCTTTGCGTCCTGCCCTTTCGGGAAGTTTGCCTTTAGAAATAGATCAATGATATACATCCTGTAGAGGTGGTTATTTGTAGTCGACTGTAATCGACAAAAAGAGTCATAAATAGTTCTTGCGTGGCATTAACTTCTGCAAACAAGCTTAATTCTAGTACTTAAAGAGCTATTTTTCAACTATATTATGCCTATTTATCAAAAAACTCGAAATATGCAGCTCTATTTCGACAAAAAAACTGGTTTCCCAGCGCTTACATCTTATGGAAGCCATGAGAACAAGAAAAGGGGGAACTGTCCTCTGCGCCCGGCAGGTGGAAAAAGAAAAAAGCAGCGGACGGCCAAATGTTTACGGCAGCGACGACCAAGCTTTGTGTTTTTGTGTAATGTATATGTTAGATATGTAAATAAACACAAACATTCAGTATATTATTTCGTAATAAAACCGAAGACATCCCAAATTCATTGTAATATAATCTAACTCATACCAAGGAAACGCGAATTAATGTTAACTAAAATAACATTAATGGAGATAGCGACATCAGGAGAGGAGCATAAATCATGCAGATTGCAGCAACACCTTACATCTGGCCTTATGACGGGGCAGTTGACCCGGCGAAGACAGCGCTGATGATTATCGACATGCAGACGGATTTTTGCGGCAAGGGCGGTTACGTCGAGAGAATGGGTTATGACCTCTCATTAACGGCAAGAGCGATTCAGCCCATTCAGCGGCTGCTGGCACGTATCCGGGACATCGAAGGGTTCACCGTGATCCATACCCGCGAGGGGCATAAGCCGGATCTGTCGGATCTGCCGGCGAACAAAAGGTGGCGCAGCCGCCAGATCGGGGCCGAGATCGGCTCCGAAGGACCGGCGGGACGAATCCTCGTGCGGGGGGAGCGCGGCTGGCAGATCATTGAGGAGCTGGCGCCTGCCCGCGGAGAGTACATTATAGACAAGCCGGGCAAAGGCAGCTTTTATGCAACGGACCTGGACCTGATCCTGAAGAATAAAGGAATTACCCATCTGATTCTGACCGGTATTACTACCGATGTCTGTGTACACACCACGATGCGGGAGGCCAATGACCGCGGGTACGAGTGTCTGATCCTTGCGGATTGCACGGGAGCAACGGATGAAGCGAATCACCTGGCGGCGCTGAGTATGGTTCAAATGCAGGGCGGGGTGTTCGGCAGTGTAAGTGATTCACAAGCGGTGCTGCGTGCGCTGGAGCAATACTAAATCATTCATAAACGGGGGAATAACCATGTGGAACAAGTCCAGAACGAAAGCGCTGATGCTGTTAACCTCGCTAATGCTGCTCCTGACTGCCTGCGGTAACCATACGGAAGCCGGGAAGGCCGAAGGCCAGGGAGCGGAAGGCTCAGGCGAGCTGAAAAAGGTGGTGCTCCGGCTGAAGTGGATTCACCAGGCGCAGTTTGCCGGCTTTTATACCGCAGTGGAAAAAGGCTTCTATAAAGAAGCGGGGCTGGATGTTGAGATCCGTCCGGGGGGTTCGGATTTCCCGGCTGTGCAGATGGTAGCTTCCGGCAGTGAGGAGTTCGGAGTTACCGGTGCCGACCAGGTCGTTATCGCCAGAGAGAAAGGCGTCCCGGTCAAAGCGTTGTCCGCAATCTACCGCAAAACCCCGTTCGTCATGTTCACGCTCAAAGAGTCCGGGATTAAGACGATGGAGGATCTGGCCGGGCAAAAGGTGGGCATAAAGCTGGGCGGCAACGAAGAGCTGACCTTCCGGGCCATGGAGAAAAGCGCGGGCATCGACCCTTCGCGAATCGAAGAAATGCCGGTCAAATATGATCTGAGTCCGCTGTTAACCGGTCAGGTTAAGGCCTGGCCCGGATATGTTATTAATGAAGTGCTGGCTGTAGAGGAGCAGGGCAAGGAAGTGAATATTATCGACCCGAACGACTATGGCATCAATTTCTATGCCGATACTTTGTTCACTACGGAGTCTGTCATCAAGAAGGACCCGGAGATGGTCGCAAGCTTCGTGCAGGCCTCTATGCAGGGCTGGGATTATGCGGTCAAGCATCCGGAGGAGGCGGCGGAATTCGGTCTGAAATATGGCGAGAAGCTGGATCTGAAGCATGAGGTCAATATGATGAAGGCCAGCATTCCGCTGCTTGATCCGGAGAAGCTCCCGCTGGGATCGATGGACGAGGCGTCCTGGGAGACGCTGCAGAAGAATCTGGTCGAGCTGGGCTTTGTGAAAAAGGAACAGGACCTAGGCGGATTGTTCACCAACGAGTTTTTGAAATAAGGAGGGACCCGATAATGACAACAGCGATCAAAGAACAGCTGGATTCTGCCGCCGCGCAGCATCCCGGTACCCGGGAAACCATGCTCTCCCTGCGCAATTGCTCTCTTTCCTTCGGCAACGTGCCTGTGCTGGATCAGGTCAGCCTTGATGTATACCGCAATGAGTTCATTTCGATTCTCGGACCGAGCGGCTGCGGGAAATCCACAACACTCCGGCTGATGCTGCGGCTGTTAAGCCCGGAAGCCGGTGGAGAGGTGGCGTATGCTTCCCCGGATCTGTCCCTGGGCATGGTCTTTCAGAAGCCGGTCCTGATGCCGTGGCTCAGTGCGCTGCAGAATGTAATGCTGCCGCTTGAACTGGGCGAGAAGAAGAAATTCAGCAAATCCGAGGCACGCGAAAAAGCGGAAAGTGCCCTGCGCCTGGTCGGCCTTCAGGATTATCTGAACCACTTCCCGCATCAGCTCAGTGGCGGGATGCAGCAGCGGGCAGCGATTGCCCGGGCTCTGGCGGCCGATCCGACGGTGCTGCTGATGGACGAACCGTTCGGCGCGCTGGATGAGCTGACACGCGAGAAGCTGAATTTTGAGCTGCTGCGGCTGTGGGAGAGCCCGGAGACCAGTCTAAGCAGCATTGTGATGGTCACCCATTCGATCCATGAATCCGCGCTGCTGTCAGACCGGGTCGTGATGATGTCTCCCCGGCCCGCCGGTGTGACGGATATCATTCCGGTGACGCTGCCTTCCCCGCGTGAGGCAGGTATGGAAGAATTGCCGGAATTCCACCGGATTGTCAAGGAACTGAGAAAGCGGGTGAAGCATCTATGACGGTCAAAATCAAAGACACCCTGTACCCGGTCACGTTTGCGCTCGGCTTCCTGCTGCTATGGGAGCTGGCTGTACGTCTCCTGTCGGTTCCTATGTATCTGCTGCCTGCGCCTACGCAGGTAGTCTCGGCTATTAATGGCTCGCTCTGGTCGCATACGCTGGTTACGCTGGGCGAAGCCCTGACCGGGTTCATTCTCGCCAATATCCTCGGCCTGGCTACCGCAGTGATTTTCGTACATTCCAAACCGATTGAGAAGGGAATGTTCCCGCTTGCCATCGCCCTTAAGACTACGCCGCTGGTGGCGCTGGCCCCGCTGCTGGTCGTTTGGCTGGGAACCGGGTATACCTCGAAGGTAATCGCTTCGATGCTGATCTGCTTTTTCCCGATTCTGGTGAACAGTGTTAAAGGTCTTAAGGCCATTGAATACGAAGCCTGGGAGCTGTTCTCGACCTATAAAGGGACGAAGAGCGAAATCTTCTGGAAGCTGCGGCTGCCGACAAGTCTGCCTTATATCTTCTCTGCCCTCAAAATATCCACCTCGCTTGCCATTGTCGGAGCCATCGTCGGCGAATTCGTCGGTGCCAATAAGGGACTCGGTTATGTAGTGCTGGTCTCTTCCTATCATATGGATACGCCGGTGATGTTCTCGGCCATTATTGCTTCGGCGCTGTGCGGCCTGCTGTTGTTCTGGGGTATCGGGCTGCTGGAGAAACGGGTTATTTTCTGGACAAGGAGCGATGATCTATGATGAACTGCTCGGTAATCCGCATCCCGGCAGGCGCGCCGCATGATATGTCGGGATTAAGCGCAGCGGTGGAAGCAGGCCTGTTCCGGCCGGAGGAAGTGGTCGCGGTGCTGGGGAAGACGGAGGGCAACGGCTGTGTGAATGATTTTACGCGGGGTTATGCGGTTATGGCGCTGAAAGGATTCTTTGCTGAAGCGGCAAAAGGAGGAGCTGCCGGCATCTCTTATGTGATGTCCGGCGGTACGGAAGGGGTGCTCAGCCCGCACTTCACGGTCATCAGCCGCAGCGGACGGGGGGAGCCGGGGGTGGTTGCTGATGGCCTGAAGTCGCTCGCCATTGGTGTGGCAAGAACCCGGAGCTTCCGGCCGGAGGAGCTGGGACGGCTCCCTCAGGTAGACGCCGTGGCGGATGCTGTAGCCCGTGCGGTTATGGAGGCGGGCATTACCTCACCAGGAGATGTACATTTTGTACAAATCAAGTGTCCGCTGCTTACCGCTGAGCAGATCTATGACGCGCATAGCCGTGAGGTATCGCTCATCACAGAGGATACTTATAAATCGATGGGATATTCCAGAGGGGCCTCTGCACTTGGTGCCGGGGTAGCGCTGGGTGAGGTGGACCGTGCGGCCTTGCAGGAAGAAGAGATCTGCACGGACTGGACTCAATTCAGCGCGGTAGCCTCCACTTCGGCGGGCAGTGAGTTGTCCTGCTGCGAAGTGATTGTGTTCGGGAATTCGTTGTCTGCGGACGGCCCGTACCACATCGACCATGCCGTCATGCAGGATGCTGTGGATGGCGCTGCGCTTCAGGGCCTGCTGGACCGTTATCCCGGTGAAGAGCTGGTGCAGGTGCTGGCCAAGGCAGAAGCCGATCCCGATGGTGTCATCCGCGGACGCCGCCATATCATGCTGGATGACTCGGATATCAATCATACCCGCCATGCGCGGGCTGTAGTCGGGGGTGTGCTGGCCTATGTCGGCGGCGACCCGATGATCTACGTCTCCGGCGGAGGCGAGCATCAGGGGCCAAAGGGCGGAGGGCCGGTGGCGGCTGTGTTCCGCCGTAAGTAGCAGAGTTGGGATACAACTACATTTTATCCATCATGGGGGAATCGAATATGCATACACAGGAAACGAAAGTGCTGGCAGCAGCAGATATGACATGGGAGCTTATGCCGAATCACATAGAGCTGTATCACCGGGAGATTGTCTCGGCAAAGGAAGCGGACCGCCTGGGTATCCGGATGAGCTCGATTCTGTGGGAGAAGCTGGGGATCGGTGGCCAAGTCTTGCCGCATTATCATGATGTAGTCGAAATCATTCATATTACCGTAGGAGAGGTCAAGCTGCTATGTGACGGGGAGTGGCACAGCTATCGGGCCGGAGATACGTTCCATGTGCCTGCGGGCGTAGTCCATTCTGTCAGGAATACAGGGGATTCTCCTTCGGAGCAGATCAGTATTTTTGTACCGGCGGAGGCGGAGGTGCCGTCCAACAGCTTCTTCGGCACTACACTAATCGAGGATATCTATTCTTCCAAGCTATAGTAAAGGCGGCGGAGCCATGGGCAGCAATGTAATTACCGGTTTGACCTGCAGCGATATTCTGCTGATTCCCGACCTGAAGGAAGCGGTCCTGCTGGCCGGAGCCGGCGGCCTTGGGCGTTATATTAACCGGGTCAATGTAATGGAGGTTCCCGATGTCATTGACTGGGTGCGTCCGGGGGAGTTCCTGATTACGAGCGGCTTCCCCTTTCATAACCGGCCGGAGCTGATCGCGGAGATTATTCCCCAGCTGAACCAGAAGGGGGTGTCCGCGCTCGGGATCAAAACCAAACGTTATATCGATGAGATTCCGCCGAGGGCGCTGGAACTCGCGGATCAGCTGGGCTTCCCGATCTTCGAGCTGCCCGCCTCCACCTCCTTCTCCGATGTGGTCCGCGACATTATGGAGCGGGTGCTGGTGCAGGAGGCGCGGGAGCTATCGCAGCTCCAGAGCCGGTTCCAGAAGCTGTCGAAGCAGCTGCTCCATGGCGACGGGATTGAGGATTTCCTGCTGACCCTGGACGGGATGCTGCATAATCCGGTCGTCCTGCTGGATGATACCGATCAGGTCTTCTGTTCTCCGCAGGCGGAAGCGCTGAAGTTAGAAGAGCAGCTTCCGGCCTGGATACAGCTTCGCCAGGAAGGCAGTCTCGGCATTACATTCCTCACAGTTGGAGAACGGCGTATCCGGGCTTATGTCTCGGCTGTCAATGACAAGGGAGCAGACCAATGTCTGCTGGTGCTGCTGGAGTGGAACAGCGAGCTGTCGGTAGTGGATCAGTTAACGATTGACCGGGTTGGTGTGCTGGTCGGGCTGGAGATGATCAACGCAGGGGCCCGCCGCGAGGTGGAGCTGAAGTATGTGGACCAGTTCCTGCAGGACTGGATCAGCGGCCGGATTGCTGCTGCCGAGGATCTGAAGCTGCGCGGCGCGGCCTGCGGCTGTCCGCTCCCGGAGCGCCCGCTGCGTGCTGTAACCGCAGGGTGGCTGGAGGATAAGCCGGAGCTTAAGCAGCTGCAGCAGGTAGTGAAGCGGGTACGTGCCCGGGCAGACCTTCAGCATGTGAAGCTCACCATCCTTGAAGGGGAGTTGGTCCTGACCGTGCCGGAGCAGCCGGAGCTTCCGCTGGAGGAGACGCTGGGGCGTTTGCTGGCCGAGATGAACCGGGTGTTTGTCAGTGAGACTTGCGCCTTCTGTATTGGCGATCTTGCGGATGGCCCCGATCAGGTGCGGTTCAGCTATGAATCCTCCCGCAAAATCGCCCGTATCCGCCAAATCAGCGGTTACAGCGGGTCTTATGTCGATTACCGGAAGCTGGGTGTCTTCCGGCTGCTGTACCATCTGCCTGAGCTGGAGGAAATCAGCGAGTACAGGGATCAGTATATTGCCCCGCTGCTGGAGTATGACCGCAAGCATAACGCTTCGCTGCTCCAGACGCTCCAGCTGTACTTCAAGTGCAACCGCAACGTGAAGCGGACCTCCGGCGAGCTGTTCACTCATTATAATACGGTCACCTACCGGATCGACCGGGCCTGTGAGCTGCTGGGATTAAGCCAGGATGACGGTGACGATATGCTGGAGCTGCAGCTCGCGCTGAAGCTGCATGAGATGGGCAAGGGCCGCAGGTCCGGCACCGATACGCAGAGAAGGAGATGAAGCCTGATGACAGCAACAACAGAATGGCCCGCCAAGCTGACTGCCGGTTGGCTGCGGGGGCAGTATTTGAACGGCACGCTGGACCCGGAGGAGGTCATCCGGGAGATCATCCGCCGTGCTGAGCGGGACAAGGAGATGAACATCTGGATTGAACCGCCCGCCGCGGCGCAGATCGCTCCCTTCCTGGCAGCGCTCAAAGAGCTGAATCCGCAGGAGCATCCCTTGTGGGGCATTCCGTTCGCGGTGAAGGATAACATCGATGTGAAGGGGCTGCCCACGACGGCGGCATGTCCTGAATTCGCTTATCAGCCGGACGCGGATGCAGCAGTTGTGGCGAGATTGGTGGCTGCGGGGGCGATCCCTGTCGGCAAAAGCAATCTGGACCAGTTCGCCACCGGACTCGTCGGTGTGCGCAGCCCTTACGGCGAGACGCATAATGCCCTGCGTCCCGAATACATCAGCGGCGGCTCCAGCGCCGGTTCGGCGGTTGCCGTAGCCCGGGGCCAGGCGGTGTTCAGCCTGGGCACCGATACCGCAGGCTCGGGCCGTGTGCCGGCTGCGCTGAACGGGCTGGTCGGCTACAAGCCCAGCCTAGGCGCCTGGCCGGTGCGCGGCGTAGTGCCGGCGTGTGCCAGCCTAGATTGTGTCACTGTATTCGCGCACAATCTGGAGGATGCACTTACGGTAGACCGCGCAGCACGCGGCTTCGATGCAGCCGATCCGTGGTCGCGTTCCGTGAAGCGGGAGGCTACCGCTCTGCCCGGGAAGCTGCTGCTGCCGGAAGCGCCGCTGGACTTCTATGGACCCCATGCGGACGAATACCGCCGGTCCTGGGAACGGGCCGAAGCCGTCGTACAGGGGCTGGGGCTGCCGGTTGAACGGGTGGACTGTACGTTGTTCTCCGAAGCGGCAGCCATCCTGTACGACGGTCCCTGGGTAGCCGAGCGCTGGGCGGATCTGGCCGGATTCGTAGAGAGTCACCGTGAAGCTGTGCTGCCGGTGACGGAGTCGATTCTCTCCTCCGGGGCAGCGGAGCGCCACACCGCTTCGAGCCTGTTCCAGGCCATGCACCGCTTGCAGCAGTATAAGCGGGCAGCGGAGCTGCTGCTGCGGGACGCGGTGCTGGTCCTGCCGACCTGCGGCGGAACCTGGACCCGGGAGCAGGTGGCGGCGAACCCGGTAGGGGCCAACTCCGAAATGGGCCGCTACACCAATCACTGCAACCTGCTCGATCTGTCGGCGGTAGCGATCCCTGCCGGGGAAGCGGCGGGGAACCTGCCATTCGGCATTACGCTGTTCGCTCTGGCGGACAGTGAGCATCTGCTTGCCGGAGCCGGGGAGCTTCTGGCGGAGGGGGATTCTCCGGGGCGGGAGGATGGTCTTGGTGAGAGTGCGGGGAGTTCTGCTGGGGCTGAAGCTGGTGAGGCTGGAGGTACTGGTGCTGCTGCTGGTGCCGAACTACCAGCGTCCAGCATGGTTACCCTGGCGGTCTGCGGGCTGCACATGCGCGGCTTCCCGCTGGAGAAGCAGATGCTGGAGCATGGCGCGCGCTTTTGGCAGGAAGCGCGGACTGCTGCATGCTATGAGCTGGTTAAGCTCCCTACCGTGCCGGCTAAGCCGGGCCTGCTGAGACAGGCGGCAGGGGGAAGCAGTATTAAGCTGGAGCTGTGGCAGATGCCGTTGGCATCGCTGGGGTCGTTCGCGTCGCTCATTCCTGCCCCGCTGGGCCTGGGGCGGGTGATACTTGCGGACGGCCGGGAAGTGACCGGCTTCATCTGCGAAGGCTATGCCGCCGCCGGAGCCGAGAACGTTACGGCTTACGGGGGCTGGAGATATCTGCCCGCAGATTAACTACCGTTTTAGGCATTTAGCTCTGAGTGCGGCAATGTACGCAGGTGAGATTTGGATATCCCATTTTGCGTCACCGGGATACATGTAGTAATTAGTTGGATTTTCTCCATTTGCTGCTGGTGGAATACCTCCTATGGGAAGAGCAGATGGATAAACAACACTTATTTTGCTCGCTTTTAAGGGATTCCATAGAATTCGGCGGATTAGATGTACTTTATCCAACCGCTTCTGTGGGGAGCTTGAGAGTCGGATGGGTGCGGAGTGACTGACCTTGATAGAATACAAAAAAGGACCCTCCCAAGCTTATAGCTTGTGGAAGAGTCCTTTTTGTATGAATTGGATGGCGCGTGCAGGTTGTGCCTTGACATGCTGTGGTGCGGTGGAAAGAGCCGCGTAATCGGCGCGTTCAATCTCTTCAAGAATCCGGTTCAGGTGGGAGAACACCGCACCGAGATCACGGAATGCCGCGAGCGAACACTGATCCTGCAGCTCCGAGAACCAGGCTAGCTGCACATCGCGGGCTCTTCTCAGACTCTCGGGGAGTGAACGTCCGCTGCATTCGGCATCCGATAGCGTCCGTGTGCCATACAGTGCGATACAGTCTGCCGTTGCGGTTACAACCTCCAGCATCCAGTCAGCTGCGGCATAATGGGCCGGCAGCAGGGCGATCTCTTCGCTTATGGCTTTGACATAGGAGTGCACCTTGATGAGATGGGAGGTCGTCTGTGTCAGCTTGCCAATGTCCTTACGGCACTGGTAATGAGATAGCGTGTAATGCATCTCCTTCTGCAGCCGGTCGCTCTTCTTCAGCAGCCCGCCGGAGCTCTCAAGAGCAGCTTTGGCCTGTGCGGCATCCCGGCCGCTTGCAGCGAATCCGGTTAAGGCATCGGATAATGTCAGGCTGCCCTTCAGCGCCAGGTCCTTGACCTTGACGAAGCTCTTGGGCGGCACGATAATCATATTGATAATCAGGGCAATCAGCACACCGATCAGCGTCTCGGCGACTCTCCAGACGATATATTGGTCATGATAGAAGGTAAGTGCGAGAACTGAGGTGACGCCGACCTGGGAGACGGCCTGGATATTGATCCGGCAGGCTGTAGCCACCCCAATGCCGATCAGCAGCATCAGCAGGATCGACAGCGCGCCCACATCGAAGAACTTGCCTACGATCAGGCTGACGATGCCGCCAAGGAGCACGCCGGTCATGCGGTAGACCCCTTTTTCGAGAGAGGCCTTGACGCTGCTCTGGGTGATCAGAATCGCTGCCAGCGGCGCGAAGTAGAGATACTGGTCTCCATAAATACTGTGTACCGCCAGCCAGGAGAGCGAAGCAGCCAGCGTAATGCGTATCATATATAGTGATAATCCAAATTTCTCAAGGCGGTCCTGTAACCCCTCGTCCATGTTGTCAACTTCTTTCGTGAAAATAAGAAAATTTTTATGATCTTTCAGTCGTTTTCATTATAGCACCTCAAAACAGACCGGACGCGGCCAAGATTTTACGAACTTGTTAAGTTTTTGTGCTATATTTCACAATGTAAGCTATCGCATATATCGGAACATTCCTATATGCTATATATTGAAGCTGTCGAACCAAGGCAGGAATTGTCGCTTATCCGTGCTGAGCATGCTGCTGCCGGATTGTCTCCCGCAAGAAGCGGGTAAAATAGGTTGTACTACATAAGTAAGGGAGGTTGTTAGCTATAGCTACCCCGGAAGGCACTATTATTTCTTTTGACCAGGTGATTAAGCAATACGACGACGAAGAGGCTGTACTCAAAGGCGTGAGCTTCGAAATTGAACGCGGTAAATTCTACACGCTGCTGGGCCCTTCGGGCTGCGGAAAAACGACCATTTTGCGTCTAATCGCCGGCTTCGCGGAGCCGACTGAAGGTTCGATCTATCTGAACGGCAAAAAAATCAACCACATTCCCGCCAATGAGCGGCAGGTTAATACGGTGTTTCAGGACTATGCGCTGTTTCCGCACCTGAACGTATTCGAGAATGTGGCGTTTGGACTGCGCATCAAGAAGCTGAAGAAGGATGTCATTCAGCAAAAGGTGCAGGAAGCGTTGCGCTTCGTCAACCTGGTCGGCTATGATCAGCGGGCCATTAATGAAATGTCCGGCGGGCAGAGACAGCGTGTCGCCATTGCGCGCGCCATTGTCAACGAGCCGCAGGTGCTGCTGCTGGACGAGCCTCTGTCTGCGCTTGATCTGAAGCTGCGTACCGAGATGCAGTATATTCTGCGGGAGATGCAGCAGCGGCTGGGTATCACGTTCATCTTCGTCACCCATGACCAGGAAGAGGCGCTGGCGATGTCCGACTGGATCTTCGTCATGAACGGCGGCAAGATTGAGCAGAGCGGCACGCCTAATGATATCTACGATGAACCGATTAACCGGTTCGTGGCCGACTTCATCGGAGAGTCGAACATCGTGCCTGGTGTGATGATTGAGGACTATGTGGTGGAGTGGGGCGGCCACCGGTTCGAATGTGTCGATGCCGGTCTGAAGCCGAATGAAGCGGTGGAGGTTGTGATCCGCCCTGAGGATCTGGAGATTGCGAGCCTTGAAGCGGGCAAGCTGAAGGTGCGTGTGGATTCCCAGCTGTTCCGCGGCGTTCACTACGAGATCAGCTGCTATGACGGATCCGGCCATGAATGGCTCGTCCATTCCACCCGTAAGGCGGAGGTTGGCTCCGAGATCGGGCTGTATTTTGACCCGGAAGCGATCCATGTTATGCGTTTCGGTGAAACGGAGGAGGAGTTCGACAAGCGTCTGGAGGCTTACGCCGAGGTGGAGAGCCATGAAGACTAAGGGCAAGTCGTATTATCTCATTCCGTACTACCTGTGGATTGCGCTGTTTGTCATTGCGCCGGTGCTGCTGGTGGTCTACTATTCCCTGTTCGATCTGGAGGGGAAGCTGACGCTGAATAACTACGTCAATTTCTTCACGCCGGTCTATATGAGAATGATGCTGAATTCGTTCTGGTACGCTTTTCTGATCACGGTGTTCTCGCTCCTGGTGGCTTATCCGGCTGCTTATCTGCTGACGCGAACGAAGCACAAGCAGCTGTGGCTGCTGCTGATTATTCTGCCAACCTGGATCAACCTGCTGCTCAAAACATACGCCTTCATCGGGATCTTCGGCACCTTCGGTCCGGTCAATAATTTCTTTGATCTGATGGGTCTGGGCGAGCAGCAGATTCTGTTCACGGGCTTCAGCTTCGTGTTTGTGTCGGTCTATATTTTCATTCCATTCATGATTCTGCCGATCTTCAGTGCCTTGGATGAGATGAATCTGTCGCTGGTGGATGCTGCGCGCGATCTGGGCGCATCAGGGTGGACGACGTTCCGGCGGGTGGTTTTTCCGCTGACGATCTCGGGTGTACGCTCCGGTTGTATGGCGGTGTTCATTCCGGCGCTGTCGCTGTTCATGATTACGCGTCTGATTGCCGGGAACCGGGTGATTACGCTCGGCACCGCGATTGAACAGCACTTCCTGGTCACTCAGGACTGGGGCATGGGCTCAACCGTTGCGGTGTTCCTGATCGCCATTATGGCGCTGTTCATGATTCTGACCGGCGGCTCGCGGAAGGGGGTGCGCGGATGAAGAACACACGCAGGGTCAAGAACAAGAACGGCATCGCCAATATCTATCTGGTGCTGGTCTTCCTGGTGCTGTACGCGCCGATCTTCTATCTGATGTACTACTCGTTCAACAGCGGCGGCACGATGCATAAGTTCGAGGGCTTCACGCTGGATTATTACCGTGAGGTGGTTGCCGACACCCGGCTGATGATTATTGTGATTAACACACTGGTCATAGCCCTCCTGTCCTCGACCATTGCGACCATAATAGCGGTGATCGGCGCGCTGGCGATCCAGCATGTCCGCAGCCGCCGGGCCAAAAACACGCTGCTCTCGCTGAACAATGTGCTGATTGTCAGCCCGGATGTCATTATCGGAGCCTCCTTCCTGATCCTGTTCACTATTGTAGGGATCAAGCTGGGCTTCACCTCCGTGCTGCTCTCGCATGTGGCGTTCAGTATTCCGATTGCGGTCATTATGATCCTGCCGCATTTGCAGGAGATGAGCCCGACCCTGACGGATGCTGCGCGGGATCTCGGGGCTTCGCGCCGCGATGTGCTTACGAAGGTTATCCTGCCGATCATCAAGCCGGGAATCTTCAGCGGGTTCTTCATGGCCCTGACCTATTCCCTGGATGATTTTGCAGTTACCTTCTTCGTCACGGGCAACGGCTATTCCACCCTGTCGGTGGAGATCTATTCTCTGGCGCGGCAAGGGGTCTCGCTGTCGATTAATGCACTATCGACCCTGATTTTCCTCTTCACGATTCTGCTGGTCATCGGTTATTACTACCTGAACCAGCGTAAGAACCGCCCGGCGGTACAGATTGCCGAGCCGGTTGCCGAAGCGGGGGTGCCTAGATGAAGCAGCTAGTTAATACATTCCTGGCGATTCTGATCGTCGCCTTCGGACTGATGTTCCTGGCCTCCCGGCTGAACTCGGCTCAGGGCTATTCTGGCGGCAACACGCTGACTATCTATAACTGGGGCGACTATGTGGACCCCGATCTCCTGAAGCAATTCCAAGAGGAGACCGGGATTACGGTCATCTACCAGACGTTTGATTCCAATGAAGCCATGCTGACCAAGGTCGAGCAGGGCGGTACGATCTTCGATGTTGTAATCCCGTCTGACTACGCGATCGCCAAGATGCGGGAAGAGAATCTGCTGCTGCCGCTGGATCACAGCAAGCTGCCGAATCTCGCCAACATCGATTCCAAGTTCATGAATCTGTCCTTCGATCCCGGTAACAAGTATTCGGTTCCTTATTTCTGGGGGACGGTGGGGATCATCTTCAACCCGGAGATGACGAAGGGCATCGATTTCAGCAGCTGGGATTCCCTGTGGGACAAGAGGCTGAAGAATAATATCTTCCTCGTGGACGGAGCCCGTGAGGTCATGGGCATGGCGCTGAACAGCCTGCACTATTCCGTCAACGACACGAAGGAGGAGCATTTGCAGGAGGCGCTCACCAAGCTGAACAAGCTGTCCCCGAATGTGAAGGCCATTGTGGGCGACGAGGTCAAAATGCTGCTCGCCAACGAAGAAGCGGCGGTCGGTATTGTCTGGTCCGGCGACGCTTCGGAGATTATGGATGATAACGACAAGCTGGACTTCGTCGTGCCGGAGGAAGGTTCGAATAAATGGTTCGACAACATGGTCATTCCGCGTACCGCAGGCAATGTCGAAGGCGCGCATAAGTTCATCGACTTCATGCTGCGGCCTGAAGTCGCCGCACAGAATGCGGAATACGTTGGCTATTCCACGCCGAACGTTCCCGGCCTGAAGCTGCTGCCGGAGGACATCTCCGGTGACGAGCGCTTCTACCCGCCCGCCGAGCTCACCGACCGGCTGGAGGTCTACGACAACCTCGGCAAGCGGATGCTTGCCCACTATAATGAGCTGTTCCTGATGTTTAAGATGAATAAGAAGTAGCTGGCAGGCAGCATTCCTGCGGAGAAGCCCCCGTTTGTGCGTATGCACAGGCGGGGGCTTTTTGGGTTGTGAATCATCCGCAGGATGAGCCTAGGATGTGTGCGAAACACCGAATACAATGTGCTTGTGAGAAGGTACATGGGCCGGTTGGATGCGGAAAACTGAATACATTGCAATGTGCTGACGAGAGGGGAGATGTAACGAACACAAGGCTCGGCATCTTTTACGAGTAGGGTGATTTTGTGCTTTGGGGGAACCAGCCCAGTCTTCACCAATAAAAAAGGCTCGCCTTTTTATTGGCGAACCCGAGCAGACGAACGTTCCTTTTTCAACTTAGCAATAGCGTCACTGACCTTTTTATCGCGTTCCGGATTGGGGCCAGGCATCGATTGTTGCACGTAATGACCGTCAGCATACTGGCGGACAACATCATCGAGATCAACAGCAGGATGCTTCTTCACGATCATCACCTCTTTAAGAGAAGTATAACATAATGAGACGTTTGGCTACAGTCTCGTCAATAATGATTAGGCCGCCGCCAAAATGTGATACTCGTGTAATAATGTATCAGCCTTAGCTTGATTTTTGATTGCAAGGCGTCAGCACCACCAAGTCCAAGTTCGTTGCTTCGCTTGCAAGCAAAAGCGAGTAAATGCAATCCAACTCCGCTAAACTCCTTGCGCTGTGGAGGAATGCTCTCAATAAGATGTACCCAGACATGATCTTCCTTTCCCTCAAGAGATATAGCACCTTGAATAACTGCATTTCCGCATATCACCCTCTTATAGACTTCGATTCCGCGTTGGCTGAAATATATGGACCAGTCGAAGCCTTTTCCCCAATCATGCATCTGATGCTGTATGTCATAGGGTTGCAACGCTAAGAAAGAAACAGGGTAAGTCTCGCCGCTGCGATTATGTAATAGCACTATTCCTCCTCCTTACTCTCTATACCACGGCAATGATTGAGGAGAGGTCAGGTTGATGGCGCAACACGGAAAATAGAAAACGCCCCGGCTCCCCCACAGAGGGAAACCGGGACGTTCTTCGTCTCGCTGGTGTTAAGTATAGGGCATATGCTGGGGTAAAGCTAGAATGCAGTAAAAATAAGGCCTATTTCACGCCGGTTCGCATACGGTAGCTAATCGGTACCTGCAAGGTCCGGCCCTGAAAAAACTCCTCTACCTCTGCCGAAAATTCGGCGATATCTTGCTCAAGTGAGGCCGGGCTGAGCTTCAGGAGGGATTGGACGCCGCCTTGGCTGAGGGCTAGCCCGATATAGCGATGAGCATCGCATGATTCCATATTGTGAAAAACAATCTCTCTCGCGTACGTAAACCGTCCGCTGGCTTTGATCCGGTTCAAATGACCTTCCTTGTCCCATTTGCTGGCCTGGTCGGCACCGGGCTGAAGCTCCGCAAGCAGGGCATCCGAAGCCGCAATCAGCCGGTTGTAACGGGCTTCAATAGCGGGCTGAAGCACCAGAGGCCAGTCACAGTCGTAGGCGGCAAAGACTCCGCCGGGCCGCAGACAACGGGCGATTTCCTGAAGAGTGCTGCCCGGGTCCATCCAGTGGAACGACTGGGAGCAGGTGATGATGTCCACACTCTCCGTATCGAAAGGAAGCTGGTTAGAGTAGCCCTGCACAAAAGACAGGTTACCCGCTCCGCTGCCGAGAAGACGGAGCTTGTCCTGAGCCTTGCCCAGCATATCCGTGTTCGGCTCCACTCCGGTTACCGCATCGGCGGCAGCCTTCCACAGAAAGGTGGACAGGCCGGTGCCGCAGCCTATATCTGCAACATGGGCAGGACGGCGGCCCAGGTAACTGGTGAGCAGTTCAATAACCATCGGCGGGGCTTCCGGCCGGTAACGGTCGTAGTCATTTTGGTACCCTAGGAAACGGTCGATATTAGCCTTGCTGTTGCCTGAAGGAATCATAGGAATAGCCTCCTCGCGGGATGGATTATCTCCTGATTTCACTAACGTAGAAGCGAAGGATCGACAGCAGGTACAAGCCCTTCGGCAGCAGCCCGGTTAAGCAGTGCAGAGATGGCCGCATAGCCGTCCTCGCCAAGGCTCATCGTGAATTCATTGACGTAGAGATCAATATGCGACTTGGCGACTTCAGGCGAGAGCTCTTGGGCGTGGCTTAGCACGTATTTTTGGCAGTCGAGAGGATGGTCCCAGGCATACTGGAGTGAGCTGCGAATCCAGCCGGTAATGGCATCATGGTCCAGATCGCGGCGGGCAATAATCGCACCGAGCGGAATGGGCAAGCCGGTATCGCTCTCCCACCAGCTGCCGAGGTCAGTCAGCAGATTGAGATTGTAGGACGGGTAAGTGAAGCGGGCTTCGTGAATGACGAGTCCGGCATCGATTTCTCCCTTCTGTACGGCAGGCATGATCTCATCAAAAGGCATAACGACGATCTCAGCCGGACCGCCCTGCACCTGCTGTGCTACCCAAAGACGGAACAGCAGGTATGCCGTAGAGCGTTCGCTCGGGACGGCAATTCTGCGGCCGGACAGCTCGCGCGGATGTTTGATGGCGCCTGCGCCCTTGCGGGTTAGTACAAGCGGGCCGCAGCCCCGTCCCAGCGCACCGCCGCAAGGGAGCAGCTTGTACTTGTCCAGCACCCAGGGGAGGGCGGCGTAGGAGATTTTGAGCACTTCAGGCCCTGCGCCGTCTGCCGCTAGGCCGTTTGTAATATCAATATCGGCAAACATTACATCCAGCTTGGGTGCGCCGGGAATCAGGCCATGCGCCCAGGCATGAAAGACAAAGGTATCGTTCGGACAAGGGGAATAAGCAATATGAAGCTCTTGTGTCATTACAGCACCTCCCGTAAAATAGCCGCCGCCGCTGCCAGAGCGTCCAGCGCTTCATTGATCTTCCACGCGGCCCGGTCGCGCGGGCCGACCGGGTTCGAGATCGCGCGCAGCTCCAGCGCTGCGATCCCCAAAGCCTGGGCGGCCACGGCGACCCCGTGGCCTTCCATCGCCTCCGCCGCCGCCTCCGGGTGGCGTGCGGCCAGAGCCGCGGCCGTCCCGGCGGTGCCGGTCGCGGTCGACACGGTAAGCACGGTGCCCGTGCTTACCGTGAGGCCGGCCGCTGCGAGCGCGGCCGCAAGAGCCTGCACCGTGCCGCCGGGCGCAGGCACGGACACGCTGCCGAAGCCCAGCTCGGCAGCGCTGCGGAAGCCCTCCGGCGTCTCTGCGCCGAGGGCCGCGTCCAGCATCTCGCTGGCGACGACCAGCGAGCCTACGGGTGCCCGGCCCGGGAAGCCGCCGCCGATCCCGGCGCTGACGACGCAGCCGTACGAGCCGGCTGCCAGGGCGGCGGCGGTGCCCGCCGCTGCTGCTGCGGTGCCGGCGCCCGCCGC
>NZ_JBHUKY010000020.1:0-91497 GCF_042684125.1 Paenibacillus rhizoplanae
TGGAAAGCGGGCAAGCTAAAACCGATAGAAATAACGCTGTAAACGAGAAACTGCGAAAACACGAGTTTTTAGCAGAATGTCTCCACAATTAGGGGGCCGAACCGAGATGAGCCAATGAAGGGTATTAGTGCAACTGATTATCCGGGCAGGCCGCCCCAGAAACCAAGGCGGGTTCAAAAGGTAGTGCTATCTCCAAGCGCTGCCCCGCAGCCGCTTGCCCTACAGTCCTCACCCCCTTCCGGGAGGTGAGGACTGTTTGTTATTAGGTTTGCCCGTGCGTAGACGGAGTAGCGGAGAGGAAGCTTGGAACTGGAGGAGCGCTAGCGACCGCCTTTAAAGTTGGATTTCTACTGCCGCAGGGCAGTCTAATCAAGGAAATCCAACTTTAACAGCGGCCGGAAGTCCAAGCATTCCTCGGAGCTACGATTAGTCAACGCTTTTATTCTGTCTCGCCTCGCTCCCGCCCCGCTCCCAAACATTTTAACAAACATTCCTCACCGCCCGCCCCCCCACTTCATATGCTATTTCAGCAATACGGAGGGAGGACGACAAAGGGTGGACTACAAAGGCTTTATTCTGCATCATTCCCGCTGTCCGTCTATTAACGGCAAAGGCTTCGACTTCTGGGTCGGGCTGAACGGCTCGGTCTATGCGGCGCCGCTGCTAACAGACCCGGAGCATATTCATATTTGCCTTGAGGGCAACTACGGGGAGGCGGAGCAGCTGCCCGGGCTGCCGGAGCGCCAGCAGCAGCTTTTTGCGGCGGGGAAGCTTATACTGGAGCTGTCCGGGCGCTATCAAATGTCGCCGCTTACGGTGGAGCCGCATAGTGAAACTTGCCCCGGAGCATTTTTTCCGTGGAATGATCTTGTGATTTATGCCTCTGATGGTTATCATTAACCTGAGGTGAGTAGTCGAAAATGGAAAGATTACAGAAAATATTGGCGCAAGCAGGTGTTGCGTCCAGACGCAAATGTGAAGAAATGATTTTGGCCGGTAAAGTGGAAGTCAACGGGGAACTCGTAACTACGCTTGGCACGAAGGTGGACCCCGCAACCGATATTATTAAAGTCTCGGGCAGACTGGTCCGGGGCGAGAATAAAATCTATATTATGTTCAACAAGCCCAAAGGTGTAATTACAAGCGCCTCGGATGACAAGGGCCGCAAGGTAGTAACGGATTACCTGAAAGGAATCACAGAGCGCGTATACCCTGTAGGCCGCTTGGACTACGATACGGAAGGGCTGCTGCTACTGACGAATGACGGTGAGTTTGCCAACCTGCTCACGCATCCGAAGCATCATGTGCCGAAGACGTATCTGGCCACGGTCAAGGGTGTACCGCACGGCACAGCGCTGGACAAGCTGAAGGCCGGCATTAAGCTGGAAGACGGCATGACCGCTCCGGCGGAGGTTGAATACAAGGATATTGATGAAGCCAATAAAGAAGCGGTAATCAGCATCACGATCCATGAAGGCCGCAACCGCCAAGTCCGGCGGATGTTCGAGGCTGTGTCGCATCCGGTTATCCGTCTGAAGCGGATTTCCTTCGGGGATATCATGCTACAGAATCTCAAGCGCGGCTCCTACCGCCATTTGACCAAGGATGAGATCAATCATCTGCAGCAAATTGCCAAAGCGGGAATGCTTCGGGACAATCAGACACGCAAAGACACATAAAGTTCACAATTCCCCCTCCTAAAACTGTGACAATATTCGTTATAATGTTCATAGGATGTTCACACCTTACAACTAAAGTAATGAGTTGCGTCACAGAAGGGGGTACCCCTGTATGGGCAAAGCCAGGAAGCCAATCCAAATCGTGATACTATTTCTAATCGTTCTGCTTGGGGGTTATGCCATCAGCTCCTCTGTGTTCGGGGGAGACGGCAAGCTTGAAGAAGGCGGGAAAGCGCCGGATTTTGAATTGCTTGGGCTGGATGGTGCAACCCATACGCTGGAGGAATTCAGAGGGAAGTCGGTTGTACTGAACTTCTGGGGCTCCTGGTGCGCACCATGCGTGAAGGAAATGCCTGCCCTCCAGGCACAGTGGGAGAAATGGAAGGACCAGGGTGTCGTAGTCTTGGGCGTGAATGTGGGCGAGGATCAGATGACAGTGGACAATTTCGTGAAGCTCGTGGATATTGATTTTCCGGTTGTGATGGATAAGGGACGCGACGCGGTCCGCAGCTACGGGGTCTCCCCGCTGCCTACCACCTTCTTCATTAATGCGAAGGGCAGGGTGGACAGCATTCATATCGGCCAGCTGGATCTGAGCTCGCTTGACGAGCAAATCGGGAAGCTGGTGGAACCATGAGTAAGCATGAGCCGCTGGTCAGCAACACCAAATGCGAATGCGGTCACCAGAATCCTGTAGGAACGGTTCTCTGTGAAGCCTGCGGCAAACCGCTGGATGAGAAGGAAGAGAACGCCTCGGGGAACCTGGAGATGCGCTACGATGGGGTGGCCCGCCGTTCACAACGGGTAAGTCCGGGAGTGATCGACAAGGTCTGGAATTTTTTTTCCTCAGTCAAAATAGCTATCTACCTGATTGTGCTGACGCTGCTGGGTGCGATGCTCGGTACGATTTTTCCGCAAGAAAGCACCTTTCTGAATATTGACGCTTCAACCTATTATGAACAAACGTATGGAACAGCCGGGAATATATATTATAGACTCGGCCTTTCGCATACCTATGAATCCTGGTGGTTCGTGACGCTGCTGGTCATGATCGGAGCTTCTCTAGTCATCTGCAGCCTGGACCGTGTGCTTCCGCTCTACAAGGCACTAACCCGGCAGAAGATCCGCAAGCACCGCCAGTTCCTTACCCGTCAAAAGCTTACGCTGAATACAGAGGTGGAGGGGGAGCCGGAGGAATGGGTAGCCCGGATCGTTCAGCCGCTTAAGAAGAAAGGGTACCGCGTGCGGACGGAGGGAGGCGCATTACTGGCCGAGAAACACCGTTTCAGCCGCTGGGGACCTTATGTAATACATATTGGCCTGATTATATTTTTGCTTGCTGTGCTTGCCAGGGGATTGCCGGGTCTGAATATGGATCAGCATCTTGCCTTCCCGCAGGGAGAGACAGTAAGGATACCGGACACCAGCATGTACCTGAAGAATGAGAAGTTCACGGTAGAATTCTATAGTGAGGAAGAGATGCCCGAGGAATTCCGGGGCAAGAAGACCCTCCCTAAGCTTTACGAGACGAAGGCGGTTCTATATGAATGTACGGCGGACTGCAGCGATCCTTCCAAGGAGCCTCAGCTTGCGGAAGTTGCCAGGCATAACATTCAGGTGAATTCTCCGCTGAGCTACCAAGGAATGAAAGCGTATCAGTTTGACTATGATCTTACGCCTGTGCTGCGTTCCGTGCAGCCTGATCTTGTGAATGCTTCTACCGGTGAGAGCTACGGCAAGTTCAGACTGGATATGAAGAATCCGCAGCGCAGCTTCAAGGCTGGACCGTACACGCTAGAGCTGAAGGAGAAGTATATGGATTTCGGATTGAATGAGGAGGGCCGTCCGGTCTCCACCTCCCCTTATCCGAACGCTCCGGCGTTTCTCTTCCTGATCCATGGACCGGATCTGCCGGCAGAGGGGCAGCAATATTTCTATTTCCCGAAGCAGGTGGACAAGGAGCGCTTCCAGCAGGTGGCCATCAACGACAAGCTTGGAGGCGGCACACGGTTTCTGGAGCTTGAGGTCGGCAGTATGACGGATGTGGATTTCTCGGAATCCACCACCTATCTCAATATACGTGTGGACCGGGCCATGCCGTTCGTCTGGATTGGTGCGGGTATTGTCATGCTGGGGCTGATTCTCGGCTTCTATTGGCAGCACAGACGCATCTGGCTGATCGTTGAGGACGGACAGCTGGTGCTTGGAGGCCATACGAACAAGAACTGGTTCGGCTTCCGCCGTGAGCTCGTTTCTATTCTGGAGCAGATAGACATGACAGTCGATGACAAATCATTGGACAACGGAGGAGGCATGGCATGAACTTGCTCGATTTCAGCAGTGACGTCTTTATAGCCGCATTTTTCTTATACAGCGGTGCCTTCATGTTGTTCACCATTGCCATTATGGGCCGCAAATGGTCAGGCAGGAAGCCGGAGGAGCATACGGCACGGTGGGGCCGGATTGCTTTTATCACCTCCTCACTGGGGCTGCTCTGCCATCTGGCCTACTTTATTACCCGCTGGATCGGGGCCGGTCATATTCCGGTAAGCAATATGTATGAGTTCATGACCTTCCTATCGATGATGGTAATGGTTGCCTTTACGGTGATCTTCGCCATCTACCGAAAGATGATTCTCGGGGTATTTGCGGTTCCGATCTCGATTGTTGTAATGGCCTATGCTGCGGTATTTCCGCAGGAGGTTCAGCCGCTCATCCCGTCACTGAAATCAATCTATCTGAATATTCATGTCACGCTTGCTGCGCTCGGGGAGTCCTTCTTCGCGGTAGGCTTTGCCGCCGGACTGATGTATCTGCTGCGGACAGTGAAATTTGACAGCAAGGAACGCAGTGACCGCAAGCAGCAGCGGCTGGTCGAATTTACTCTGTTCTCGATCATTGTTATAATTGGGTTTCTTGGATCTGTATTTGCCTTCCGCGGCGCGGGCTATGAATCTGTTTTTGTCCGTTCTAACGTTACGATTGACAGCTCCGGGCAGGAAGATAGTACAATAGAGAAAGTAAGTTATAAAATGCCGCCGATTGTGGCACCGTACCATAGCGAAATTGAGAGCTTCCAGCCGTTTCTTGGGCTGCAGAAGCCTTTGTTTCAAGCACCTTCCTGGATGAATGGCGTCAATGCCGGGCGCAAGTTCAACACCGTGATCTGGTCACTGCTGTCCGGACTGCTCCTGTATGGTATTCTTCGGCTGGCCGTGCGTAAGCCGCTGGGGAAGGCCCTTCATCCGGTACTTGATGGAATCGATGAGAATGACCTGGATGAGATTACCTACAGGGCAATCGCCATCGGGTTTCCGATTTTCACACTTGGGGCTTTGATTTTTGCAATGATATGGGCCGAGGTGGCTTGGGGCAGATTCTGGGGATGGGACCCCAAGGAAGTCTGGGCACTCGTCACCTGGCTGTTCTACAGTGCGTATCTCCATTTGCGGCTGGCCCGCGGATGGCAGGGGCGCAAATCCGCTTGGCTCGCTGTACTCGGCTTTCTAATCGTAATGTTTACCCTGGTCGGCGTTAACCTGGTTATAGCCGGACTTCATTCATATGCGGGAACGGACTGATAAGCCCGGGCTTCTCCGGGCACGCTTATGATCCAGGGTGACGTTCTACTGTAATTGATGAAGGGGTTGTTGTGTAAATGGCTGATCACTTGAATAGAATTCTGGTGGTGGATGACGAAGAACGCATCCGCCGCCTGCTCAAAATGTATCTTGAAAAAGAAGGCTATGAGATTGATGAGGCTGAGGACGGGGAGATTGCCCTGCGCAAAGCAACCGCCAATGACTACGGTCTGATTCTGCTGGATGTGATGCTGCCGGGTATTGACGGGATTGAAGTGCTGACCCGGCTCAGAGGGGTGAAGTCCACACCGGTCCTGATGCTTACTGCTAAGGGTGAGGAGATCAACCGGGTGCAGGGCTTTGAGATGGGGGCAGACGATTATGTCGTCAAGCCGTTCAGTCCGCGCGAGGTGATCTACCGGGTCAAGGCGATCATGCGCCGTTCTTCCGCAACAGCATTTTTGTCCAAAGAGAGTAATTCAAGCAACAATATCGTGTTCCCGTTCCTGATTATTGAGCATGATGCACACCGCGTAAGCGCAGGCGGCCAAGAGGTAAGTCTGACGCCCAAGGAATACGAGCTGCTGCATTATCTGGCCATCTCACCGGACAAGGTATTCTCGCGTGAGGAGCTGCTGAAGGATGTATGGAATTACGAGTTCTTCGGTGATCTGCGTACCGTGGATACCCATGTCAAGCGTCTGCGTGAAAAACTGAATAAGGTATCCCCGGAATCGGCAGCGATGATTACAACGGTATGGGGAGTAGGCTATAAGCTTGAGGTGCCTAAATAAGTGAACTTCTGGAGAAGCCTTGTCGGTAAGCTGTGGATCACGATCATCTTTCTGGTTGCTGTCGTGCTTATTACACTCGGGCTGTTTCTGCTGCCGTACATCGACAGTAATTTCACCAATTCCGGGGCGATCAAGCGCCTGTTCTTGTACACGTGCATGATCGGGTTCTCGCTGACCACCTTCTTTGCCCTGTTCCTGTTCACGAAGATCACACAACCGATGCAGCAGGTCATTGAAGCAGCGAATGCGATCCGCCGCGGCGAATATGGAACAAGATTGACCCTGGTCACGAGCGATGAGATCGGCCAGCTCGCCACATCGTTTAACCATATGGCGGAAGAGCTGGAAGAGAATATACGCAGTCTGAATAATGAAAAAGGGCATTTATCCAGTGTCCTGCGCAGCATGAGCGATGCGGTGATCACCTTCGATATCGAAGGCCGGATCATCCTCACCAATCCGCATGGCCAGACCCTCCTCGAAACCTGGAGTGATCTTACCTGGGAGGAGGAAGAGGATAACGGACCCGTTCCGAAGGCCTCGACTTCCAGTGAGGTGCCGCCGCCGCTGCGTCCATTGTTCTTCAGCACCCTTGAGGATGGGGGCGATCAGCGCTCCAATGTTCATGTCCGGCAGGGGGTATGGTCGGTGCATATGGCACCGCTATATTCCGAAGATCATCTGCGCGGAGCCGTTGCCGTTCTGCGTGATGTGACGGAGGAGGTACGTCTGGAGAAGATGCGGCGTGATTTCGTGGCCAATGTATCGCATGAGATCCGCACCCCGCTGTCGATGATGCAGGGCTACAGCGAAGCGCTGCTGGACGGAATGGCCTCCTCACCGGAGGAGAGCAGCGAGCTGGTTCAGGTTATTCATGATGAATCCTTGCGTATGGGCCGTCTGGTGAAGGATCTGCTGGACCTGGCGCGCATGGAAGCAGGACATACAGATATGCTTAAGGCTCAGGTAGATGTGGGAGAATTGCTGGAGCGGGTATACCGCAAGTTCTCCGTCAGAGCCAAGGAGCGGGATATTATGCTTGAACTGAAGCGGCCCGAGCAGGAGCTGCTGCTGGGGGCTGCCGATGAAGACAAGCTGGAGCAGGTGCTGACCAATCTGCTGGATAATGCCTTCCGCCACACCCCGGCGGACCGGAGAATCTCCATTCTGGCAAGCACAGTAGTGCTGGAGGGCAGGAGTCTGGTGGAGATCGCGATCAGAGACCAGGGGGTTGGAATCAATCCCGAGGATCTGCCGTTTATCTTCGAACGCTTCTACAAAGCCGATAAAGCGCGTCTGCGCGGGGAGTCGGGCGGTACGGGGCTGGGGCTGGCGATCGTGAAGAATATCGTCGAATCGCATCATGGCAGCATTTACGCCTCCAGCAAGCTCGGAGAAGGCACCACATTTACCCTGCGGCTTCCTGTCGAAAAACAGTAAACCAAGACCATGCATGACAGCGCCTCTGAGAGCAGAGGTGCTTTTTGTTGAAATCACCACATTAATATTGTTCATCGTGAAACATATTTCAAGCTAAGGCTTGCAGGAGGCTGGGCATTATGATCTTATCCTTGGACCAAGGTACTACCAGCTCACGGGCAATTCTCTTTGATGCAGAGGCGGAAATGATCTCGCAAGGGCAGTATGAGATCAAGCAATCCTTTCCCCGCCCAGGCTGGGTTGAGCATGACCCGGAGCAGATCTGGGAAAGTCAGCTTGCAGCAGCGAGAGATGCCATTGCAGCAAGCTCCTTACCGGCTGATCACATAACGGCTATCGGCATTACCAACCAGCGGGAGACGGCACTTATATGGGATAAAATCACAGGAGTGCCGATCTATCCGGCTATTGTCTGGCAGGACCGCCGGACGGCAGACCAATGTGAGGAGCTGAAGTCACGCGGGATGGCCGGAGTCATTGCGGACAAGACGGGGCTGGTCATTGACGCGTATTTCTCGGCCACCAAGCTGGCGTGGATTCTGGATCATGTGCCGGGAGCAAGAGACCGGGCAGCCAAGGGAGAGCTCCTGGCGGGAACGATAGACACCTGGCTGATCTGGAAGCTGACCGGGGGCGCTGTACACGCTACAGACGTTACCAATGCTTCAAGAACGATGCTGTATAACCTGCACGAGCGCCAGTGGGATGAAGAGCTGATGGACACGCTGCGTATTCCGCCGTCCATACTGCCGGAGGTAAGGATGTCGGGCGGAGACTTCGGTGTCTGTGACCCGCAGTGGTTCGGTCTGGAGATTCCTATCCGGTCGGTGCTGGGGGACCAGCAGGCAGCACTCTTTGGCCATACCTGTCTGGAAGCCGGCAGTGCGAAGAATACCTATGGAACAGGTTGTTTCATCCTTATGAATACAGGCACTGAAGCTGTGGCATCCAGTCACGGCCTATTGACCACAGTAGCCTGGGGCATGGGCGATGAGCTCTATTATGCGCTGGAGGGCAGTGTGTTTGTGGCTGGAGCGGCAGTGCAGTGGCTGCAGGAGGGGCTGGGGCTGATCGTCGCGCCCGCTGACTCGGAAGAGAAGGCCAGCGAGGTGGACGAGAGTGAAGGGGTTGTGGTGGTGCCGGCCTTTACCGGACTGGGTGCGCCTTACTGGGATATGTATGCGCGGGGTGCCATATTCGGCTTGACGCGGGGTACCACCTCCGCACATCTGGTACGGGCGACGCTGGAATCACTGGCCTTCCAGTCCCGTGATGTCATCGACGCCATGCAGAAGGATGCCGGCATGCCGCTCACCGGGCTAAGAGTGGATGGCGGTGCGGTGCGCAACAATCTGCTGATGCAGTTCCAGGCTGATATTCTGGGCAGCGAAGTGACACGTACAACCTATGCGGAGACTACGGCACTTGGTGCTGCGCTGCTCGCCGGGCTCACCTCCGGAGTATGGACCCGTGAGCAGCTGGAGAGCTTCAACACCGCCGAGAAGGTCTTCTCGCCGCAGATGGAGCCGGAGGAGCGGGAACGCAGATACGGCGCCTGGCAGGATGCTGTGTCGCGCACGATGGGCTGGGAGAAGCATGAGGGTAAGCGCGAGGCAGACGTTAGAGCAGAGTAGTGGTATAGAACAGAAACGGCCCGCTGGCAGAAACTCTGCAGCGGGCCGTTTTTTTAATTGAAAATATAAGAAATTATATATTTCACACGATAAACGGTAAGATTAGTACTCCATTACAAATGCGACATTCTGCCATCCGGCACCTACGGTCCAGAACAGGACCTTGTCTCCACGTTCAAGCTGCCTTGTAGTGACGGCTCTGTGAAGGGCAATGAACGGGCTGCTGGTCGAGGTATAACCGAACTCGTCGCCTATGTAGACTGCGACCTCAGGGTCAATGCCTATTTTGCCGGAGACCGCCTTGATGTTCGGAAGAGACAACTGTGAGAAGCAGGCAGCCTTGACCGACTCGGGGGCAATCCCGTTGTTGCTTAGCAGGGTGTTGATCGATTCGGAGGCGGCATCCACACAGATGGAATCATCGAACGGTATGAACTTCACATTGAACTCTCCTGCGGCAACACCGGCGCGTCCGAGCTGAGCCAGGCCTTCTGCCGGGAAAAGGGAGTTGCCATACACACAGGTGTCTGTCTGATAGATAGAGTCTATGAAGCCGACCGAATGCTCATCGCGTTCCAGGATGAGCGCGGCAGCGGCATCACCGAAGTTCGCATAATACACCGGATCATTCTTGTCCGCATGCGGCGCTACGTAATCGGAGCCGATGACCAGGGCGCGGCGGATTCTCGGGTTCGCCATCATCTGGCGGCTGACCTGTTCAACCGAAGCGGTCATTCCGGCACAGTTGGCATTGCTATCAATACAGATGGTATGCGAAGCGCCGTTAATCAGGCGGTGAATCATCAAGGAGTTCGTTGGAAATATATATTCAGGGGTCTGGCTTGCATAAGCGATCAGGTCAATATCAGGGCCGGTTAGACCGGTCTTCTCCAGAACATTGCTTGCGGCTTCAAAAGCCATTGTCAGGGAGTTCTCATTCGGGCTGTCGATGCTGTAGCGGTTCTCACGGCCCAGAGTAGCCAGCAGTCCACGGATATCAATACCTTTGTCGTCAAAATGCTGAATGAAAAAGTCATTGCCGATTCTTTTGCCTGGATGGTAGATATCAATGTCCTTAATACGAATCCCAGCCATAGTGTAGACCCCCCAAAAGTTTTGTTGGCTATACTTCCTCGAATATATTCCGCAAACTCGCATCATAAACAGTCAAGCGGACTGGGTGTACTAAGCCGTGAGTTTCAAGCAGATGATTTTGGTTTAAAAAAGATTAACTAAGCTTGTACGGTTGAAGTGATCTCCAGGTTCTCAAGTCCGGCTTTGCGGCCCAGGCGTGCCAGCTGCATTTTGAGGATCGGGTTATTCTCCAGGGTAAGACTTACTTTCTGGAAGCCGTCTGCCTTGAACATGATGAAGCAGCCTTCAAGCAGCGGCACAACATCAGGAGCGGTTACATTCAGCTTGCGGCAGTCGATATCCAGCGCATATTCAGCAGGGGTAATCGGGTTGATGGTCTGCTGGTAAGCCTGAATAGATTTGAGTCCGTCCTCGTTAGAAAAGGTTCCTTCCAGCTCAATATTGATTATTTTCTTCGCAGTGTCTGTCTTCAAAATAAATTGTCCCATGTTGATCTCTCCCTAAGTGTAAGTTTTAATACCTCCAAAATATCGTTCCTGCGACTCTATTCGACAAACCGCAGTTGAATTTGGGATATTTTACCTCTATTATAACCAGATCCGTCTAAAATTCGCAACCAGAAAGTCGAAAATTGTAGAATTATGAAGATTTTTCTCTGATCTCCTCCAGGGTATCCAGCAGCACATTAAAGGCCGAAATCACCCGGGGGGCACCGATACAAGGAACCAGATGCAGCAGCACACCCTTGATCTGCTCAACGGTCATGCCAACACGGAGCGCCATTACATAATGAACACCTAACTGCTCATATTGCCCCATCGTAATCAGAGACGAGATCACCGCAATCTCTTTCCAGTCAGAGCCAATCGTGGTCCGTTGAAAAATATCGCCATAGGCATTGCCCATGATATATTCGGCTAATTCCGGAAAATGCTCTTTGATTGGAGCCAGTGCCTTGGCCCCATAATCTCCAGAGAGATCAGTGAAATGTTCAAGTCCGCTGTTCATGTTCTTGTTCACGCTTTGGCCTCCTGATAGTAGGTTAGTAAAGGTGTGGGATACGGCTTCCTTACGTTAGATCCAGTGTACGGTGGGCCGTAGGAGGCATCTCATCTCGGTCAGTCAACAGCTCAATGACAGCTGCCTTGTTAAGGGCTACAGCTTCGCGGATTGCCGCTTCGAACTCTTCCTGCGTCTCACATCGGAAGCCGGCTGCACCCAGAGATTCGGCGAATTTCACGGCATCCATCGGAACCTCGAAGATCGTACCGTCAATCCGGCCGGTAGTTTTCTCCATGCCCTTGAGCGCCATATCCAGCTGCATATTGTTCACCACGATGAAAATCACCGGAATGTCCTGGCAAACGGCGGTGTTTATTTCAGCTCCGAGCATCATAAAACAGCCGTCCCCGGTAATACAGAAGACAGTCTCCCCGGGTGAGGCGGTCTTGGCGCCGATCGCCATGCCAATTGAATTGCCCATGCAGGCAAAGTAGGCATCGAATATGAAGCTGCCGGGCCTGCGCACATTGAACCATTTCACAGCATTGAAGCCATGGCTGCCGTCATCTACAAACACGCTGCTGTTGTACGGAATCAGATCGCTCATCGTGCTCAATACCGAAGCCAGAGAGAGCCCGTCCAGCACGGGCAGCTCGTCATTGTAAGCATTGGAGATTGTGATTTCATGCTTGGTAACCTCAGAGGAGTCCAGCTTCTGGAGATACAGCGCCAGGTTGTCCCGCAAATCCCCGCCGACAGCGATGGTGGATGAGGACAGTATTTTGCCGACAAAGGTTGGATCTACATCGAACTGGATCAGCTGCTGGGGATGATTCTCCAGCTTGAGGTTGCAGATGGTCATATCGCTGAGACGGGAGCCCAGAACAATGAACAGGTCGCTATTGTTCAGTAATTCATCCCCGTGCGAGGAGCCGCCAACGCCGACAGGACCGTGATAGAGCGGGTGATCATAAGCTATGGCGCCTTTGCCGCCTGGAGAGGTGACTACAGGAATGTTGAAGGTTTCGGCCAGCTGGACCAGTTCCTGATGGGCCCCCGAGCGGTTGACGCCTTTACCGGCAATGATCAGAGGTCGGGCGGATTCATTGATCGCCGAGATAACCCGTTCATAGTTTTGGTAGCTGACCAGCCCTTCGCGTTCCGGCAGAACAATCCGGCATTCCGCGAGCCGCTCTGTCTGCACATCAAACGGAATGCAGAGATGGACCGGACCTTTTTTGTCACCGAGGGCGATGGATAGGGCATGGTTGAAAATCGTGCTGAAGTGATCGCCGCGTTCAACAAGCTTGCTGAAGAGGGTGGCCGGCCGGAACATATCCGCCAAATCAGCCAGATAGGAAGAGGAATCCTGACATTGGGGAATGCCCAGCTCCTTGATGGACTGGTGGCCAGTGATAAAGAGGACGGGAAGATTATTGGCCTTGGCATGCGCTGCTGCGGTGAGCAGGTTCGTTCCGCCCGGACCGGAGGTGCCGAAGGCTACCCCGAGGCTGCCGGTCTTCAGAGCATAACCGCCGGCTGCGAAGCCGGAGCTGGATTCGTGCCGGCCGGGAATAAACTGAATGCCATAGTCAACCATTTTCAAAGCGATGGGGCAAATAGACTTGCCAATGATTCCAAAAGAATGTGTCACTCCTAGATTACGTAATGCTTCCGCCATATAATCTGCAACTGTCTTCAGAACATCCACCCCGCAAGTTGTTATTTGTATACGTCAGCAATAGAAAACCTGTACTCAAAAATAGGAGCACAGGCCTGTTGCACGAATCACCATAATCAAACGCGAAACCTAAGGCGTTCACAGTTTTTCAGCAACCTGGCTGTCATGATCCCACTTCAGAAATGAGACTGTAGATCCATGGCTTTGCGTCATTCCCTTTCGGTGAATTTTGCCGGTATGCGGTTATAAATTAAGCAAAGGAGAATTTTCCTTTACAATATATTCCTTGCTCCTCTTTTGTCAATAACCCTTGTGAGAAGAAGCTCGGAATTTAGCGAATATTCAGGAGTAAAAATCGCTAGATATTTGGATTTTCAAACTTTTGAAAATGGTTGTCTCTGGAAGACTAAAGTCTTAAAATGCAAATGAATATTAAGGGCTATAATTTTGGAAAGTGAGCACAAAGCCTCATTGCATCCCGGGTTCGCTGCAAAACGTTATGATTTTATGAGAAATACAGGATTGAAATATCTGTTAATAGGTCTTAAGTATTGGCGTGGTGGAGAGTCTGCTACTAGTTAAGCTATGGTACTAGAACATTTATAGTAAAGAAGTGCAAAACAGGATTCTTCGTGTTATGCACAATTTCAACAATTTGTGAATATTACATAACACTCTTTGTTCTGCCCAAAAAAAGAGACACCTCCCGCAGAAAATTCCGCAGGCGTGTCTCTTTGTGCCGAGGCTAAAATTTGAAAATATGAATCGTTTTTTGCAGATTGAAGACTGCGGAGGTCATCTTCTCTGTCTCCTCAGCTACGGATTGCAGCGCGTGAATCTGTTCGTTCATCGCTGCGGATACCTCTTCGGTCCCTGCGGCGGTCTCCTGGGTGATGGCTGAGATATTCTCGATCGCCCCGGAGATCTTGAGCGCGCTCTCCAGCATAAGATCACTCTCTGCGGAGAAGGAGGAGATCTGCTCGGTTATGTATTGGACGCTATGTACAATTTGAGCAAAGATATTGGCCGTCTCCGTTATCATCTCATTCTGTACCTGGACTACCTCTTCGTTGATGGCGATGTTATCAATGGCCTGCTTGATATCCGCTTCAATGCTGCGTACCAGCCCGAACACCTCTTTGGTTGAAGCGGTGGATTCCTCGGCCAGTTTGCGCACCTCCTGGGCAACGACAGCGAAGCCACGGCCATGCTCGCCTGCACGGGCGGCTTCAATGGAGGCATTGAGTGACAGAAGGTTGGTCTGTTCAGCAATTTCGGTAATCGTCTTGGTAATCATCGTAATGCCGCGCGCGTTCTGCGACAGGGCTTCGATCGTATCCGCCACCTTCTGGGTAGCCTGGATGTTCTTGCGCATGCCTTCAGCTTGGGTATCCACCGATTGCCGTCCCTGTTCAACCAATTCCAGCGTATGTACAGAGCGTCTATTCATTTCCTTGGTGGAATTCGTATAATTGGAGACTTTGGTTTCGATATCCTTGATCGATTCGGTCATATCAGCGATATCCACCGAGATCTCGTTAGCACCGAGAGCCAGTTCATTGGAGGAGGAGGCCACCTGTGCCATTACAAACTTCAGGTTCTGATTCTTGTCTTCAATCCCGCGGCTGGCGTCCATAACCTGACGGGTAATCTGTGAGGCATCGGTGAGAATTTTTTTGAGCTTGTCAATCATGGTGTTGAAGGAGCGGCTAATGTCGCCCATGGAGCCATTCTCGTCGGCACGGCTGGTGAAGTCGCCTTTGGCAATCGTGTGCGTCACATTGGAGATGTCCTCGAAAGAAGATGTAAGCGTTCTCTCGATAAAGCGCGCAAGCGGGTAAGTCAGTGCTGCCAGGACTGCGACAAGAACAATGCCGATCAGCAGCCTGTCCATAAGGATTAGCGTGATTAAGACAGGAACAGCGAATAAAGCGGCAACCAGGTAACATCCGGTGACGATTTTTTGTTTCAACGGCAGCTTGTTCATCCAGTCCATAATGTAAAGTTCCCCCTATAAATAATAATGTGTATTGTAATATTATAGGGGATACTAGTGCATTTGGTCTATTATTAAAAATCGTATAATGCTGCCGCTTCACGCAGAGCCGAAGCAACCGTATCCGCAAGCTCAGGCGGTGCGGTCACCTTGATGCCCTGACCCAGGGACAGGATGATCCGGCACGCAGATTCCGGCGTGTTGAACTCGGCCTCGGCCCTGATCCAACTCGGGGCTTCAGAAGGCTCCTGGTGCAACAGAGTGACGTATCGCTCCTTCTGCAGCTCCTTCATCGTGAGATCCCTGACAAGCAGGCTGGCGGGGTACCTGGGCAAGGCAGACTTGAACGCGGCGGTGGAGGCCTCCCAATAGTGTGGCAGGTCGAAATCCTCCGGCTGCTCAAAAGACTCCTCTGTGACTTTGGCCTCAGTGATTCTGGAGACCCGGTAAGTCCTCAGCTCGCCATCATGCCCCGCGACCAAATACCAGACGCCGCGCTTGACTACCAGCCCCAGCGGTGCAACCAGCCGCTCGGCAGTGTCCTCCCCGCGCAGATAGGTGATTCGCACCTTGCAGTTCTCCCATAAGGCTCCTTGCAAAGCGGATAGGGAGGGATAGGTCTCCCCGGAAGGATGCCACCCGGCTCCGTCGATGTGAATCCGCTGGCTGAGGAAGCTGAAGGGGGTGACGGGCTGCCTGGTAGCGACGGCTTGCAGCTTGCGGGCGGCCGAGGAGAACTCCTCCTGAATACCCAGAGCGCGCAGAATCGCCGGATCAGCGGGTACGAGCAGCGCGGCAATCTCCTTGGTGTTCATTCCGGTCAGGGAATTCCGGTAGCCTTCCGCCAGCTTCCAGCCGCCTTCCCGGCCTCGCTCCGCCAGCACGGGGATGCCGGAGAAGCTAAGTGCCTCCATATCCCGGAAGATCGTCCGTTCGGATACCTCCAGCGTTTGTGCCAGCTCCCGGGAGCTGATTTTGCCGCGGCTCTGTAAAAGTTGAACGATAGTGATCAGACGGTCTGCTCTCATTCGGAGGCCTCCCTGAATTTATTATTTGATTATATATGTCAGTGGTTGTCATGTATAAGGTCTATATTAGACAAGAGTACGGATTAGCGCAAATGATCTTCTAATCCGGGCATGATAGATGAAAGGGAGCGGATCAAATGACAAATCTGCAAGGGCAAGTGGCATTGGTTACAGGAGGGAGCAGGGGAGCGGGCAGAGGCATTGCGCTGGAGCTGGCGAAGGCAGGTGCCTATGTATACATTACAGGCAGGAATGCTGGTACACCGCAGGAGCAACATGCGAGGACGCTTGAAGGTGTGCTGGCTGAGATCCGCCGGTCAGGCGGGGACGGAGCCGTGATCCGCTGTGATCATACCAATGACAGTGAGACAGAAGCTGTAATCCGGCAGATTAGCGCAGAGCAGGGCAGATTGGATATCTTGATTAACAATGTCTGGGGAGGCAACAATTTGCCGATCCGGAATAATCCTTTTTGGGAGCTGCCTACGGAACATTGGGACAATATGTTCACTTCAGGTGTAAGGGCGCAGCTGATGACCAATTATTATGCCATTCCGCTGATGCGCAGCGAAGGAGCGGGGGCGGGTAAATTAATCGTCCATACGACCTTCTGGGATGAGTATAAGTACACTGGTAACTTCTATTATGATTTGTCCAAAAATGCGCTGGTGCGCATGGCCTACGGGTTGTCTCTCGAACTGGCAGCGGATGGCATCGCGGTGATCCCCGTCTCTCCCGGCTGGATGCGGACCGAGCTGGTCCTGGACAGCTTCGGCACAGATGAGGAGCTCTGGACAGAGGAGGAGGGGCTAAGGACGACTGAGTCAACAGCCTATGTCGGACGCGCAGTTGCAGCGCTTGCTGCTGATCCTGAAGTGATATCCATGACGGGTACTCCCCAGAAGGTAGGGGACCTGGCACGGAAATACGGCTTTACGGACACCGATGGCCGGCAGGTGCCAGCCTACCGGATGTCATAGTAAAACGCAAAAAACACTCTTTGGAAGTGCGCAGCTTAAGCCCGCACTCCCGAAGAGTGTTTTATTGTGGAGAAATAAAAATTAGAGCAGAATGATCTCCTCAGCGGTGTTGATCTCCGGCAGTCCGGCCAGCTTCACCAGGACCTCCTTCGGCACACCCTTATCAACGGTCAGGAGCATAATGGCGGCTCCGCCTACGATAGTACGGCCAACCTGCATGGATGCGATATTGACATCGTTCTCGCCAAGCAGGGTACCGACGAGCCCGATGATACCCGGCTTGTCATTATGCGAGATGACAAGCTGGTGGCCTTCCGGAGCAATATCGACCGGGAATTTGTTGACCTTAACAATCCGTTCGCCGTAGCCCTGCAGCAGGGTGCCGGCAACCAGACGCTCTTCATCATGCTCAGCCTTGAGTGTTACTGTGATGAGATTGGTGAAGCCTTTGGTTTTGGAAGCCTTGGTCACCACTACGTTCACATCGCGCGTCTTCGCCAGATGCATCGAGTTGACGATGTTCACATCTCCGGCGAAGTGGCGGGTGAGTACGCCCTTGACGACATAGCGGGTAAGCGGCTGGGTATCCACATCCGAGAGATCGCCGGCATACTCCACATGGATCTCGCGGATCGCCCCGTCCGTAATCTGAGTAGCGAAGCTGCCCAGCTTCTCGCCGAGGGTGAAGTACGGCTGCAGCTTGTTCATCACGCTAGGCGCAACCGGCGGAATGTTCACCGCGTTGATGAATGGTTCGTTGCGCAGGATATGGAGGACCTGCTCCGATACATCGATGGCCACGTTCTCCTGGGCTTCAATCGTCGAAGCACCCAGATGCGGAGTCACGATAATCTTCGGATGTGTAAGGAACGGGTGGTCCGCTTCAGGCGGCTCCTTCTCGAAGACGTCGAAGGCAGCACCGGCTACAATGCCGCTGTCAATCGCTTCTACCAGCGCCATTTCATCGATGACACCGCCACGGGCACAGTTGATGATGCGCATACCTTTTTTCATCACTTCGAATTGCGGACGGGAGATCATGTGGCGGGTCTCCGGGGTAAGCGGTGTGTGAACGGTGATGAAGTCGGCACCACGGACAATGTCATCTACCGAAGCAAGCGTCACTTCCATTTTCTCTGCACGGTCAGCCGTCAGGAACGGGTCATAGGCCAGGATGCTCATGCCGAAGGCTTTGGCGCGTTTGGCAACCTCGCTGCCGATCCGGCCCATACCGAGTACGCCCAGTGTTTTGCCGCGCAGCTCTACGCCGAGGAAGGTCTTTCTGTCCCATACGCCGGAAATTGTCTTCGCATAGGCTTGAGGAATATGACGGGCCAAGGCCATCATCATGGCAAAAGCATGTTCACAGGTCGTAATGGTGTTGCCGTCCGGAGCATTGATAACAACTACACCGCGCTGGGTGGCTGCCTCCAGCTTGATATTGTCCACGCCTACTCCGGCACGGCCGATAACCTTGAGATTAGTACCGGCTGCGATAATTTTGTCAGTCACGGTAGTCTGGCTGCGAACGAGTAAGCCGTCATATTCGCCGATGATTGCAATTAGCTCATCTTCACTTAGTCCTGTTTTCTTGTCCACAGTCACATCGCTTGCGTCCATCAATTGCTGAATGCCCAAATCGCTGATCGGGTCCGATACTAATACTTTAAACATGGTCTCTTGTCCTCCTTCAAATGGGAAAGCTAATATATATGCCAAGGATTACCGGGTAGGGTAATCCGCAGTACCAAATCCTACAAGAGCAGAATGAGCAGCTTAACACCGGGGTAACGCGTTGTCGTACAAAAGAATAAGCTTGCAGAGATACCGAATTCACGGGTGTATGGCAACAAAAAAACTCCCAACCCCATACTACTGCCGTAGTAAGGGACGAGAGTTGTCGTGGTACCACCCTAATTCACTGTAGCGGTTAAGCTACAGCCTCATTGGCCTGCAAAGGCCACACTGGTAACGGAGTGATCCGATTGTATCTACTCTTGTGTTCAATACAATATCTCAGGAGCGCTAAAGATTAATGTCCGCCACCGGTTCTCACCACCCACCGGCTCTCTGAAGACTGCAACTAATCTTTGTTCCATCATCGGTTTTGCTTGATTAATTTGTCATAATGTAACATGGTGATGCCAAGTGTGTCAATAGGATTCTTCTGCGGGGGTCCGCCTTGAAGTGGACCGTAATTTTCGTTATGATGCAATAACTGGTCCTACTCGTAGAAGAAAGGGAGCTGCGGCATGATTTCCTTGTCGTAATATTGTTCCCGCCACTTGATGAAGTCCTGCTCCTGCACCGCACCGGTGGAGATGAGCAGGGTGACGGAAGACTGAATATCATTCAGCTTCAGCGAGCTGGCGGTCCCGGAGTAGATCATGTCATCAATCTTGGCAGTGATATCCTGCGGATCATATCCGGCGTAAATGCCGCGGTTCAGCATTATATTAGCGATGGAAGCATTCTTAAGCAGCAGCGGCATTTTTTTCCACTGAATGAATGAGAGTGTCTTCAGCTCACCGGACTGCTGCGGAATGGAAGCGTTGGTCTTCGACCCCCATTTGAGCATGGAATCATAAAAGTTCTTTTGGGCCAGCAGCCCGAATCTCACGGCACTGCTTGTGAAGTTGTCGCTTCTCAGCAATTTGGCGGCTTCGGCGCCGGAAGCATTCGCAGTCACCTTGCCGGAGGCTTGGGAGAAGAGCGTGAGGCTCTTAAGAATATTAAGCTGGGATTCATAGAGCATCGGCGAATTGGTGAAGAGCGAATCCTGGGTAACTTTATCATACTGCTTGTCCGCTAGAATACTCAGATTCTTCAGCGTTGCCGCATTCTGGCGTGCATCCGTGCTGCGGGCAAGACCGTCTACCTGAACGTTCCAATTGCGCTTGAATTCCCGGTAAGGCAAAAATACGTTATGATAAAAGGTGACAAGATCCTGCTGCTGATAGGAGCCGGAGAATTCCTGGGCGCTTGGGTGGCCGTTCAGCTGTGAATACTTGGCCTCCGTCTTGTCAGCTCCAACCTTTACTCCCGTAAAAAATGAAGCGAATGCGGATATTAGAAAAAACAAAAAACCTAGTGTGTACATCATTTGAGTGCGGGAGGTACGGCTGTTCATGATTAAGTGCTCCTTCGTATAGGTGAATTATCTTATGTAAAAACATTTATAGAACAGGCAGGTTATAATGAAAAAATTCAAATTGGGTGACATCAAAATTAAAAAGGCCGATCCACAGCAGTTAACAGACAAGCTGTTACTCATTAATCTGTATATTACTCAGGGCCTTACCTTGTTTATCGGTTTGATATGGATATTATTACAGAAAAGAAATCCTATTCACATATTAAATTTTCCGGATAGTGTACATTTCGTGTATTGGGGCCTTGGCCTCGCAGTCATTATGCTGGTTGTTGATTTCCTGCTGACCCATATTGTTCCTGAAGACAGCATGGATGACGGGGGGATTAATGAGCTGCTGTTCGGCAAACGGCCCTTGTGGCATATCGTTGTTATTTCGGCAGTGGTTGCGGTGTGTGAGGAGCTGTTGTTCCGTGGAGCGATCCAGCATTCCCTTGGACCGTATTGGACGAGTATACTGTTCGCTGTTATTCATGTCCGTTATCTGCGGCACTGGATTCCTACAGGCTGGGTCTTCCTCAGCAGCTACGGTCTTGGGCTTATCTATATCCATTCGGGCAGTCTGTGGGCACCTATATTGTGCCATTTCCTTATAGATTTGTTCTCCGGTATGGTTATTCGTTACAGGAGGGTGTCATGACAGAGCAATTAAGCCGGGTAAAATCCCGCCAGAAACAGCAGAAGATAGAACAACAGCCTCCGGCCAGAGCAGATAAGCGTCAGCCTGCTTCCGGGGCAGCAGAAGAGCGTGCGGGAAGTCCGGTACCGGTGGCAGGGACCCTGTCCAGAAAAGAGCGCTTGTCGGGGCGCCGTGCCTCCAGAAAGCCGGAGCGTGAGGCGGCACAGCAGGAAGGGGAACAGACTCCATCGCGTGCAGAGAGCTATCCGTCAGAACGAATCCGGTTCAGTAAAATGTTCATCAATTCGCTGATTGTTTTATTTCTGATGCTGCTGGGCTTCCTCCTGTGGTGGGGAATTAACGGGGCACCGGATCTGGGCAGCCTATGGAGTTGACGGTGCTGCTTATTCTACTTGGTGTATGTCTTGGGGGAGCAGGGATCATGGGTCTCCTAATGGTTGCTGCTGCCTTCAAAAAACGGTTGAATCATCAGGATATTGTAATGGAGCGGCTACCTGCCGTGTTCGACGGCTACCGGATACTGCTCATTACGGATATTCACCGCCGCCGTCTGCCGGAGGAGATGCTGACCCCGCTGCGGGGGAAGGTGGACGCTGTCTTCCTGGGCGGTGATATGACGGAGAAGGCCGCTTCCATAGAACGCCTGCTGGAGAATATGACACTGGCCGCCTCCATTGCGCCTGTGTATGCCGTTCACGGCAATCATGATTACCGGGCGAATATCAGTCTGGTGGATAACATCATCCGGGGAAGCGGAGCCAGGCTGCTGGTGGATGAGAACTGCATCATTGAACGGGACGGTGCGAAGTTTATTCTGACCGGGGTGGATTTCCCGAGGCAAGGCGGCAAGAAGGCCTACGGGCCTCTGCCTGCTGTGGCTGAAGCGGATGCGGAAGCCTTCCGGATCATCCTCGTGCATGATCCGCTCTGGCTGTCCCGGCAGCAGGAGGTGCCTGCTGACCTGATTCTGGCCGGGCATACTCATGGAGGCCAGGTTGTACTGCCTTTGATCGGGAACCGGCATGCCGACGAGTTCTACCGCAGATATAATGCGGGGATGTATGAGATTCCCCGGAGCTATGGCGCGGCTCTCCCGCCGCTGAAGATGCTGATCAGCCGGGGGTTCGGCACGGCACATCTGCCGCTGCGCTGGCGCAGTCCGGCCGAGATGCATGTGCTGACCCTGCGCTGCGGACAGCAGGGCTCCGGTTCTTAGGGAATAATGTGAGGGATACTTAACACGACAAAAAACGGCTGCCCTCATTCGCGGGGCAGCCGTTTTTGCTTGTTCTATGGACGAATTCAGAGCTTAGCGCATCTTCAGCTCAATGCTGCGCGGATCTACAAAGCTGTAGCCCTTGCCCTCAAGCGTAGTAAGCAGAGTGTCAAGCGCCTCTACCGTCCAAGGCAGCTCATGCATCAGGATATTGCTGCCGGAATGCAGCTGATCGGTCACATTGCTGATCAGCTTGCTGGTCTTGTCCGTATCCTTGGCTTTCATTTCCCAGTCGAGGGAGCCATTGGACCAGGTCATATAGAGCATGCCGTTTGCAGCGGCAATTTTTTTGCCTACGTCACCGCCGGCACCATGCGGCGGGCGGAAGAAGTGGGGGGTCTCGCCGGTAATTTCCTTGACGATCTTTTGAACATCTTCAATCTGCTTCTTGACTTCGGCTTCCGGCTTATCCTTCAGCACAATGTGATCCCAGCTATGGTTGCCGAGCACGCCGCCCCGGTTGTGAATCAGCTCCAGCAGCTCGGGATGCTCCTTCACCCGGTAACCGTTGACGAAGAAGATCGCCTTGGCCTTGTGCTTGTCCAGCGTATCCATCAGCGGATTGATTAATTCCGCTTCCTTCGGCCCGTCATCGAAGGTCAGCAGGACTACCTTCTTGTTCGTCGCCGGATCATTCGGGACAATGTCATAATTCTTGTTCATATGGTACAGCAGCGGCACTTCCGCATCGCTGGCTGCAGGTGTCGGCTGCGCTGCGGGACTGTCCGTCCCGCTTGATGCGGCAGGAGTGGCCTCCGGTGATGTTGTCGTATCAGGTGCAGGCGATGCGGTCGACTCCGCTGTTGCCGTTGCTGCCGCAGCCGGCTGGGTTGCCGCAGGCTGCGGCGTCTTCTCCGCTGCCGGGCTGCCTGTATTCCCGCTGTTACTGCAAGCTGACAGCAGACAAGCCGCCAGGAGCAGCGTTATTGTTGCTTTACCCACTTTTTTCATCTCGCTTTCTTGTTGTTTGGCTGTATGAGCGGCTACCTTTCCGCGAACACTAAGCATGATTTTACCATACAAGGAGGTTGGAGATATGAATACTTCGTCATTTCTGTGCGGGGTGCTGATTGGTGCAGCCGCCAGTATGATTATGTCCAAAAAACGCAGCGCCATGATGTCTGCGTTGCTGCACTCGAACGGTTCTTCCTACAATGCGGGTGACAAAGCCAAGGACAAAATTATGGGAATGGCCATGACCGGCTTCGGCAGCACGGCAGCGGGCAGCGGCAATGACCACTCTGGCTCTCATGCATCCGGCGGGGACAATCACAAAGAGGATTCCCTGTTAAAGTCCAAAGAATCAAATTTGAACATGCTGAAGGATTTCATCCGCAGCAACCCTGATGTGAAGCATGAAGTGGAGCAGATTCTCAAGGATACTCATACAGCCATACCGGGTTTGTAACCGGATCAGGCCATTGCAGAATCATTTTGGCGGTGCTGGCATCGCTGAAGTGATTCTTTTTTAATATGGCTTTACATATAATGGGCAGCAAAATGGGCTAAATCTATATTTATTTACGTGCATTTGTAGCTTCGAAATGATAACATACTTACATAGTAACCATTTTTGGCTCATTACTCGGGACTCATCATACATTAATATTAAATGAGCTTGCAAAGGAGGATCCTGTCATGAGAATAGAGCGATTAAGTCAAGATAAGATACGGATTTTCCTCACTTTTGACGACCTGAGCGAGCGGGGCATCCAGAAGGAAGATATGTGGCAGGAGGTTCCCAAGGTGCACGACCTCTTTACGGAAATGATGGATCAGGCGTACAGCGAGTTAGGTTTTGACGCCACAGGTCCGCTTGCCGTGGAAGTGTTCGCATTGCCCGCGCAAGGCATGGTCGTTATAGTGACCCGGGGGAAATATGATCACCATCAGTACGGTGGGGCCGGGGAAGATGAATTGCCTGAAGAGATTTACGAAATGGAAGTTACGCTTGAACAAAGCGACTCCATTGTGTATGCATTCCGCGATTTCGAGGTTCTGGTGGAAGCGGCTCATGTGCTCATCGGCAATATTACTTCTCAAGGACAACTGTATTCTTATAATGATAAATGGTATCTCTACTTCGATCCGAAGGAATTTGAAGAGGCCGCACTGTCAGGACTGGTAGGCGTGCTTGCAGAATTCGGAGATTCATCTCCGGTGACTCAGGCTGTTTTGGCCGAATACGGCAAGACGGTTATGGCAGAGAATGCCATTCAGACTCTGTGCAATCATTTTAAACGCCAGGAATAAGGGATAGACGGGAAGGCGCCGGTCCGGCCTTTACGGGCTTCAGCAGACATTAGGTTAAGCGCAAGGGAGGCTAATCGGTGCTTTTGTTATCGGTCATTACGTCAGCAGTAGCACCGGGACTTGCGCTGCTGACTTTTTTCTATCTGAAAGACAAGTACGACCAGGAGCCGCTTCTCATGGTGCTGAAGGTGTTTTTGCTGGGCATGATGATCGTGCTGCCGGTGATGATTATCCAGAGGGGGCTTGTGCTGGGGCTGGACGGCGGTCCCTATGTGGATTCCTTTTTGATCTCAGCGGGTGTGGAAGAAGCCCTGAAGTGGTTTGTGCTGTACCATATGATTTACAATCATACCGAATTTGACGAGCCCTATGATGGAATACTATATGCCGTAGCGATCTCGCTCGGCTTCGCAACGATAGAGAATGTAATGTATGCGTGGTACAGCAATGCTTCAATCGGCACCATGATCCTAAGGGCGCTGCTCCCGGTCTCCGGACATGCCATGTTCGGCGTAATTATGGGCTACCATATGGGCAGAGCCAAGTTCTCCGGCGGGGTCAAGACCCGCAAGATTCTGCTGATCTCATTGCTTCTGCCTTGGCTGTGGCATGGGATTTATGATTTTCTGCTCGCCACGACAGCTAACTATTGGATCTGGTTTATCGTACCCCTGATGGCTGTTTTATGGTACGGAGGCATGGGGAAGGTAGCGCGGGCCAACAGCCGTTCCCCGTTTCGCTTTTTGAAGCGTGAGGAAGAGGTTAACCTATAATCGAGATGGACACACTTAATCCTACAGGGCAGTTCCTTAAGGCTAGGAATTCCAGGAAGGAGAGAGGTGTCTTTTTTTGCGAGTAAAAGTTCGGATTGTCTGCAAGCAGTGCGGTGAAACCTACATATTAAGAGGGAACAAGGAGCAGGGGGTTGTCCAGACCGGCTTCAAGCAGTGTCTGTGCAGCTGTGTAAGCGGCTTTGAGATTGAGGAACGGGCCTGAAGACCGGATTCTTGAAAAAGTGCATAAGACTTCTCAGTTATTGTCAAACTAACGGCAATAAGCTACTGAAAGGAGCTATGCGGACCTATGTACAAAAGATTAAGTGCCATAATGTTCCCGCTTACCGCACTCTTGCTGCTCGGAGCGCTAGTCTGGGGATATCAGGAGAATCAGGAGAAGAATTCGATTCTGATCAAGGCGGAGAACCAGTATCAGCGCGCGTTCCATGATCTGTCCTTTCATGTGGAGCGGCTTCACGGGGAACTGGGAAATACGCTTGCGGTGAACACTACCTCTAACGGAAGGCACCGCAAGGGACTGGTCAATGTATGGCGGATTACCAGCGAGGCGCAGAACGAGATTAACCAGCTGCCGCTGACGCTGCTGCCGTTCAGTGAGACGGAGGAGTTCCTCTCCAAGATCGCTAATTTCTCCTACAAGGCTGCGGTACGTGACTTCACGAAGAAGCCGCTGACAGAGGGCGAGATGGCGAATCTGAAGACGCTCTACGAGAATTCGGCTGAAATCTCCAAGGACCTGCAGACGGTTCAGGACAAGGTCATCGGCAAGAAGCTGCGCTGGATGGATGTGGAGACTGCGCTTGCTACAGAGCAGAAGGCCGAAGACAACACAATCATCGACGGGTTCAAAACAGTAGACAAACGCGTGGCGGCTTATCCGGAGCTGGACTATGGCCCCTCGGTTGCAAGCATCTATGCCAAGCGGTCGGTGAAGAAGCTGGGCGGCAAGCCGGTTACCGGAGAGCAGATCAAGGCCAAGGCGCTGAAATTCGCCGGGCTGGGCGGGAAGGCACAAGTGAAGATTCAGGAGAACGGTAAGGGGACCGAGTGGGCTTCTTACACAGCCAATGTGACTTCCGCAGATCATAAGGAGCCGGTCTCGATGGATTTCACGGCGGAAGGCGGACTGCTGATCTCATACAACGACAACCGTGAGGTAGGGCCGGCCAAAGTATCCATGAAGCAGGCGGTGGAGAAGGCAGGCAAGTTCCTGGAGAAGAAGGGATATCCCGGCATGACCGCAGTCAGTGCGGATCGTTATGATAATCTGGGCAATCTGACTTTCGTCAGCAGCCAGGGCGGCGTGCTGATCTATCCCGAGAAATTGACGGTTCGCGTCGGGCTGGACACCGGTGAAGCTACAGGGTTCCAGGCCAGCGACTATGTTCATGAGCATAAGGAGAAGCGCGAGCTGCCTAAGCCGCAGCTGTCCCTAGCTGAAGCCAGGGCGATGCTTAACCCCGAGTTCAAGGAGCTGTATAACAGGCTGGCCTGGATCGAGAATGAGGATGCTGTTGAACTGCTGACCTATGAATTCGGCGGCAAAATCAACGGCTCGCAGTTCAGAATTTATCTGAATGCCGCAGACGGCAATGAGGAAGCGGTGGAACAGATCCGCACCTCCTTGGGAGCGCAGGACAAATAGCCGGGATTCGCCGGGGCGGCCTAAGCACGGCTATACGGCTATATAGAGAAGACGCATTTCCGGAAGCGGGAGGCGTCTTTTTTTTGCAATGAAATATAGATAGGCTTCACGCTGGGGGTAACGGGGACGGTTCCATGCCTAATAATATTTCTGACCGGTTATGAAAGGGCATGCTATAATCAGTTTAGCATTTATTACTAACTCAAGCGGCGGTGACAGGTTTGTATCCCAAAATCAATGAGTATCTATATCTCCAGGTGGCATCCAGCGATGCGGCTGAGTCTGAGACCCAGTACCGGGCAAGGATTGCTGATATGGAGGACGAGAGCTTCCTGATAGAAATTCCTATGCATGAGAGCAACGGGCGGCTTAAGAAGCTGTTCGTCGGTGACGAGCTGTCGGTCTATTTTCTCACAGAGGGCGGCATCAAGAATTACTTCAATACTCATGTGCTCGGATTCAAGGAAGAGGTTATCCGGATGGTCCGGCTGCGGAAGCCTGCGGCAGAATCCATCTTCAAAATGCAGCGCCGCAGTTTCTTCCGCGTCAATGCTGAGCTGGAGCTGGCCGTTAAGGATGCCCTGGGCAGCCGGTTCCTGGTGCGTACCGAGGATATCGGCGGCGGCGGAACGTCATTTCTCAGCGATGCCAAAATCACTTTGGAGGTGGCCGACAAGCTGGCCTGCTGGCTGCTCGTTTCCTACCGTAACGGAAGCACGGAGCATGTTAATTTCGAAGGCGAAATTGTACGGATCAAACCGCTGGAGACCGGGCGGAATCTGGTCATGGTTAAATTCTCTGCCATTTCCGATGCGGAACGGCAAAAAATTATCCGGTACTGCTTTGAACGCCAATTCGATTTCCGCAACCGCTGATTCCCTGCGCAGAATTTTTTATAGTGGCCCTAAATCAGCTTTTTTCTCCCTAAAAAACCTCAATGTCATTTTGCACTGGGGTTCAAACTGTGGTATAATTTTATAAGTCGCAGGCAATGCCTGCTTTTTTCTTGAGAATATGAGCAAGTTCCTAGAGAGATATGTCGATAGGCATATTTTTGTGGAAGAGTGTTTGAGGAGGAATGCCCCGTTGGACAGGCAGGATACACATACTAACGACCGAATTAACGTCGCCATTGACGGACCTGCCGGGGCAGGCAAGAGCACTGTAGCCCGATTGGTAGCACGGGAGCTGTCTTACATTTATGTGGACACGGGTGCCATGTACCGGGCAATCACCTGGTATATGCTTCGTGAAGGCATAGCTGCGGAAGAACATGAGCTGGTGGGCCGGAAAGTCCATGATATGGCGATTGAGCTTCTGCCGGAGAAAGATGTGCAGAAGGTGCTGATTAATGGGGAAGACATGACCCCGCATATCCGCAGTCTTCAGGTCAGCGGCCAGGTGTCGCAGTATTCGAAGATTGAGGGTGTAAGATCCAAGCTGAGTCAATTGCAGCGTCAGATGGCGCTCCGCAAGGGAGTCGTAATGGACGGCCGGGATATCGGTACAACCGTACTGCCGGATGCCGAAGTGAAGATTTTCATGACGGCAAGTGTGGAGGAGCGTGCTCTCCGTCGTTATAAGGAACTGAAGGATACGGAAACAGTGACTCTCCAGCAGCTTGAACAGGATATTGCAGCGCGGGACCGGCTTGATGAAGGCCGGGAGATTTCACCGCTGTGCCGTGCCGAAGATGCAATTCTTCTGGATACGACGCATATGGATATCCTTCAGGCCGTGGAAGCCATCGTCTCCCACTGCAGAACCTATGTTAACGGGGAGAGAAATTATTTATGATTTATGCATTTTGCGTTGCCTTGCTTCGTATGATTTATGCCATACTGTTCCCGCTCAAGATTGTGGGAAGTGAGAATGTGCCGAAGGAGGGTGGAGTCCTGCTCTGCGCGAATCACATCAGCCTGCTTGATCCTATGACGATCGGCATTAAGCTGAAACGACAGGTAAGATATATGGCCAAGGCGGAATTGTTCAACGTTCCGGTGCTGGGCTGGCTCATTAAGCAATTGGGCGCATTTCCTGTCAAACGTGGCGGCGTAAGCAAAGAATCCATTAAGACGTCCCTCAATACGCTTCGCAGCGGACATATGATGGGCATCTTTCCGGAAGGAACGCGGAACTCCGATTCCGGTTCAGCCAAGAAGGGGGCGGCAAGCTTCGCGCTCCGCAGCGGCGCAGCCGTTGTACCGGCAGCTATTATCGGGTCCTACAAGCCGTTTCGCCGGATGACTGTTGTATATGGGGCACCCATAGACCTTAGTGCCTTTGAAGGTGCGGGAAGTGATTCTCTGGAAGCTGTAACCGATGTAATTATGGGACGCATCCATGAAATGATCAGCACCGGCAAGCCCAGTTCGCGGTAAGACCGGGAGTTAAGTCTGTTGTTCCGGGAATAGCTTATAAATTACAGCATAACCGCTATTTTTTGGAACATACTAATCTACAAAGTGAAATGTTTAACTGAAGCAATGAATGATTGTTTTGAACTCTGCTCTACGCGGGTTTAAATAAATGGGGTTTTGAATCGAGGAGGGTAATCACATGTCTGAAGAAATCAAGAATCAAGAAGCTGCGGATAACGTTGAGAATAACGAGACCGTAGAAGGGGCAGAAGCTGTGGAATCCGCTGTAACTGAGTCTGCAGAAGCAGTTGCCAGCAATGAAGAAGAAGTGACAAGCCAGGAAGGTCTGGAAATCATTTCTCTGAAAAAAGGCGATACCGTGAAAGGAACAATCGTCAAAATCGAAGATAACCAAGCTTATGTAAGCATTGGATATAAATACGACGGCGTAATTCCTATTCGCGAATTGTCTTCCGTACAGCTGGACAATGCCGCAGCAGCGGTAGAAGTTGGCCAGGAAGTGGAATGCAAGGTTGTCAGCATCAACGACAACAAGGAGAGCCTGGTGCTTTCCAAGCGTGCAATCGACAGCGAGAAATCATGGGAAGATCTGGAGAAGTATTTCGCTTCCCAGGAATCCTTTGAAGTTACTGTTGCTGACGTTGTCAAAGGCGGTCTCGTGGCTGATGTTGGCGCGCGCGGCTTCATCCCGGCTTCCATGGTTGAGCGTCACTTCGTTGAAGATTTCAGCGATTACAAAGGCCGCACTCTGCGTGTCAAAGTGAAAGAGCTTGACCGTGAGAACAGCAAGGTAATTCTCTCCGCCAAAGAAGTTCTGGAGGAAGAATTCGAAGCGAACAAGCAGAAGATTATGGCCGAGCTGTCCGAAGGTCAAATCATCGAAGGTACAGTTCAACGCCTGACCCAATTCGGCGCATTCGTTGATGTTGGCGGCGTAGACGGACTGGTTCACGTATCCGAGATCGCTTGGAACCACGTGGAGAAGCCATCCGATGTAGTATCCGAAGGCGACAAGGTTCGCGTTAAAGTACTTAAGGTTGATCCTGAGAAGGGTAAAATCAGCCTCAGCATCAAAGCAGCTGCCCCAGGTCCTTGGGATTCCGCAGCGGGTAAGATCAACATCGGCGATGTGGTTACAGGCGAAGTTAAACGCCTTGTAAACTTCGGCGCATTCGTTGAATTGCTGCCAGGCGTTGAAGGCCTTGTGCATATCTCCCAGATCTCCCATAAGCACATTGGTACTCCGCATGAAGTGCTCAAAGAAGGACAGGAAGTACAAGTGAAAGTGCTTGACTTCAACCCATCCGAGAAGCGCGTCAGCCTGAGCATCAAGGAAACTGAAGAAGCTCCGGCTCCTTCGGCCAGACCAGAACGCAGCAACAGCAGAGACAGAGCGCCTAAGGAAGTGCTGAACAATCCTAACGTATCGCTCAGCAACGAAGGCCTCAGCTTCACACTGGCTGAACGTTTCGGCGACAAGCTCGACAAATTCAAGGGTAACAACTAATCCCTTTGTTATCTCATCATAACGGGTAAAGTAATCGGCGAGCCCTCGATCAGAGGGTTCGCCGATTGTCTTTTCCAAGGCGTACACGAGAGCGGTAAGGCAGCAATAAGACGGTTAGCCAATTGTATTGTTTTTTGCTATGATGAGTAACGTAAGGAAGACAGGAGGAATGAATATGGCAAGACCCGTAGTGGCCATTGTCGGCAGGCCTAACGTCGGAAAGTCGACGATCTTTAACCGGCTGATTGGCGATAGACTGGCCATCGTAGAAGATAAACCGGGGATTACACGTGACCGGATATATGGAGTCTCCGACTGGAACGGCAAATCTTTCAGTGTCATTGATACTGGCGGGATTGAGATTGACGGGGAAGACGCAATTCTGAAGTCGATCCGCGTTCAAGCGGAGCTGGCGATTGAGGAAGCGGATGTGATCGTCTTCATGTGCGAAGCGAAGAGCGGACTCACGAGTTCGGATGAGGAAGTCGCGCAGATTCTATTCCGCTCCGGCAAGCCGATCGTTCTGGCTATCAATAAAGTGGATAATATGAAGCGCACCGAAGATATTTATGAATTTTACACCCTTGGAATTGGTGACCCGATCGGAATTTCAGGAAGCCACGGAACCGGAATCGGAGATCTGCTGGATGCGGTCGTTGAACGTCTTCCGGACAAGGTAGATGAGGAATATGATGAAGATGTGATCCGTGTGGCCTTGATCGGTCGTCCCAATGTAGGTAAATCCTCGCTCGTGAATGCGATTTTAGGCGAAGAACGCGTCATTGTCAGCGATGTTGCGGGTACTACACGTGATGCGATCGATACCCCGTTTGAACGGGATGGCCAGCGTTATGTGCTGATCGATACAGCGGGTATGCGCAAACGCGGCAAGGTCTATGAGAACACGGAAAAATACAGTGTAATGAGAGCCATGAAGGCGATTGAGCGCGCTGATGTTGTACTCGTTGTAATCAACGGCGAAGAAGGCATCATCGACCAGGACAAGCACATTGCCGGGTATGCACATGATGCTGGCAAGGCTTCGGTTTTTGTCGTCAACAAATGGGATGCGATTGAGAAAGATGACAAAACGATGCAGAACTTCGAACGCAACATCCGTGATCACTTCCTGTTCATGAGCTATGCTCCGGTGGTATTCCTGTCTGCGCTTACGAAACAGCGTCTGCAGAAGCTGCTGCCTGTTGTACAGCATGTGGCTCAACAGCACGCCCTGCGGATTACGACACACCTGGTGAATGATGTGGTATCGGATGCTGTGGCGATTAATCCTCCGCCTACGGACAAAGGCCGCCGTCTGCGCATTAACTATGTCACCCAGGTAGCAACGAAGCCGCCGACCATCGTGGTATTCGTCAATGATCCTTCGCTGATGCACTTCTCCTACGAACGTTATCTGGAGAACAAGCTGCGCGCAGCGTTCAATTTCGAGGGTACACCGATCCGCCTCTTTACACGGCGTAAATCCGAGAACGAAGGTTAGGGGAGAAGAGTAGTGGCGTTTGAACTTCTGGTTATCGTTATAAGCTATCTGCTTGGCTCCATCAGCTTCAGTGTATTGCTCGCCCGGCTGCTTAAGGGGATTGATATCCGCCAATATGGAAGCGGCAATGCGGGAGCGACCAATACGCTGCGTGTGATGGGGAAGGGACCGGCCATACTGGTGCTGTTTCTGGACGTACTGAAGGGAATTGCCGCAGTCTGGCTTGGCACATGGGCCGGGGGATGGGGAAGCTGGGTCGCCGTGGTCTGCGGTCTCGCTGCCATCATCGGGCATAACTGGCCGGTCTATTTTCACTTTCGCGGGGGCAAAGGGATTGCAACAACGATTGGCGTGATGGCAACGCTTGTATTTTGGCCTGCGCTGATTGCCGGTGCGGTTGCTATTCTCGCTATTGTTCTTACCCGCTATGTCTCGCTGGGCTCACTGATTTTTGTGGCTCTGACTCCAGTGTTTCTGTTGTTCACGGTGCATACGACTCCAGAGTTATGGGGAAGTCTGATCATCGTGGTGTTCGCCTTCTGGCGTCACCGCAGCAATATCGTGAAGATCTCGCAGGGCCGTGAGAACAAAATCGGCTCCAAAGCCAAGGAGGGGAATCGCGTTGTCTGATAAAGTAACCGTGCTGGTCGCGGGCAGTTGGGGAACTGCGCTGGCTACTGTGCTGGCGGCTAACCACTCGGAGGTTTATCTGTGGACGCGAAAGCCTGAGCAGGCTGCCGAGATCAATGAAGCACATACGAATCATCATTTCCTGCCGGGGATTAAGCTCCCTGGAAATATTATTGCCACCACGGACATGGAGACTGCCGTCTCCGGTTCGAAGGCGGTAGTCATTGTGGCGCCTTCTTCCGGAATGCGCCAGGTGGCACATAGCCTTAAGCCGTTCTGGAAGGAAGATATGCTCTGTATTCACGCCACGAAGGGCTTCGAGACCGAGACCATGAAGCGGATGTCCACAGTGATCTCGGAAGAGCTGGGCTGCGGTGAAAGCGATATTGTTGTGCTCTCCGGGCCGAGCCATGCCGAGGAGGTGGTACGGCTCTGTCCGACCACGGTTGTCGTGGCTTCGCCGGATGAGAGTCGTGCCAAGGCGGCGCAGGGGCTGTTCATTAACAACGACTTCCGTGTGTATACGAACAGGGATCAGCTAGGGGTAGAGCTGGCTGGTGCACTGAAGAATATAATCGCGCTGGGTGCGGGACTATCCGATGGACTTGGCTTCGGGGACAACGCGAAGGCGGCGCTGCTTACCCGCGGCCTGGCCGAGATCTCCCGGGTCGGGGTAGAGATGGGTGCAAATCCCTTAACCTTCTCCGGCCTTGCCGGACTTGGTGACCTGGTCGTAACGGCAACAAGCCAGCACAGCCGCAACTGGCGCGCCGGCTCCATGCTGGGTCAAGGTCAGCCTCTGAATGAGGTGCTGGACTCGATGGGCATGGTTGTTGAAGGCATCCGGACGACGGAGGTTGCTTATGCGATCTCGCTGAAGCTGGGTGTGCAGATGCCGATTACCGACCAGATCTATCATGTGCTGTTCAAGGGCAGAACACCGCGTAATGCGGTGGAAGCTCTGATGGGCCGTGACCGCAAGACAGAGATGGAGGCCATTTCCCAGGAGACCTGGGAGCAGTGGCATTCCTGATCACGTTCACCTTTTGCCGGAATATCTCATATGTTGTTAATGGGGATTGACGGAGGAGGGATGAACAGTGAGCAAAGATTTTTCCAAGGATGCTTTGAACGCCATCAACAAGAAGACGGGCAAAAACATTTCGGAAGGTGCCATCAAAAAGCTGGCCGGTACGGTTAAGCCGGGCACTACGCAGAATGAAGCCCAGCTCCGCCAGTTAATTAAGCAGGTGTCAGCGATGGCTAAAGTGCCTGTCAGCGAGACTACCGTACAGGAGATCGTCAATGCTGTTAAAAAAGGCGGCGCCGGTTCCGGTACAATGGAGTCCTTAATGAAAATGATGCTGAAAAAATAGCATATTCGTTAATTAAGGCCATCCCTTGCGGATGGCCCCTTTTCAGACTGGGTATAGACTCCGGAATGCAACTTGATTCCGCGGTTTATGCCTTTTTTTAAAAGATAAGAATTTCTATTTGTGGGGTTATTTTACTATTCACAGGGGCTGAACTGTAAATTAATACTTAAAAAATGTTCGGATTCACGCTATAATAGTCGCAATCCGGGAAAAGTGAAATGGAGGCGCATGACCTATGGACCCGATGACAAAAATGTGGCTGTCCCTGATTGCGGTACTGATTATGGGCTTATCCGTTTTTTTAATTACTTTTGCACGCAGCAAGACGAAGGGCCTGCTTAGAGCTGTACTATCGATTATTGCCTTTGTTATCCTGCTGCTTGGAGTTTTGGGCGGGGCCGCTTCAATTATGTAAGCATTTACATTAGACTAAGGCAGACGTATTTCTGACAGAATCGTTAATTGATTTTACAGGAATGGGGCGTGTGTTGATCGATGGCCGGTTCAGGAATACCCTATGTGCTTGAGAGTGCACTTGGCAGCATAGCAGAAGAGCTAGATTGTATCGGGCCGGGCAAGCCGCCGGTATGGCTGCTGGGGGGGAGCTGCGGATTGCTGCTGCATGGGGTTCGGCTGAGTGCTGCTCCGCGCGATATTGACCTTTATTGTAGTCTGGAGGATACCCTGCGGCTTCATCAAGCACTGCTGAGGTACACAGTCAGCGCGCCGGAAGAGGATGATAGCGGAGGCTGTTACTCCCTGCGCGGACTCTACTTCATCGGGGAGGTGAAGGTTGAGCTGGTGGGCGGATTCAGAATCGGCAGCGGCTCCGGGCAATATACAGTGGATATCGGTCTGCTGCAGCCCCATGCGCCGAAATGCATTTACGAAGGGATCGGCCGGCTGGCCCTGATGCCGCTTGTCCATGAGCTGATCTTCAATCTGCTGCGGTGCAGGGAGGATCGCTGCCTGGCCATCGCGGAGCTGATCAAGCAGAATGTAGCCGTCCATCTGCCGCTTCTGGAGCAGCTCATTCAGGAGAACCAGCTGGAAGCTGATCTGCAGACGAGATTGGACGAGCTGCTTGGAATATCCGAATCTATACGTATTTAACCTGAATCCAAGGAAGGAGACTGTATGATGAATGCTAAATCGCAACTAACGGTCACTTTCCTTCCGGACAACTGCAGCGCCTCCGTCAAGCATGGCGTCTCGCTGCTGGAGGCTGTGCGTAAAGCCGGAATTAAGCTGCCGACCCGCTGCGGGGGCAAGGCGGGATGTATGATGTGCAAAGTATCCGTGGAGAGTGCAGATGCCGGAGCACTTAGGCCTCCTGCAGAGGCAGAGAAGCGCAAGCTTGGCAGCCTGCTGGATGAAGGCGTCCGTCTGGCCTGTCAGGCCGCCGTATGGGGCGATGTCCGTGTGCATATTCCCGAGGACCCGCTGAAGGCTGCTGTACGCCGCAGACTGGAAGCGGCGCGCCGTGGCGAAGCGGAGGACTTATGGTGACGGTCACTCCCGGTGTGTATGCACCTATAAGACAACAGAGAGGAGCCTCGCGAATGGACTCCATGCATCTGGTGAAGCTCAGGCAGAGACGGAAAAGGTCGGCGCTGCTGCTGCCTTTACTTGTCTTGCTGGTCATGTCTCTAGGCGGCTGCATGTATCCCGGGGAGCAACAGCAGCCCGGCAGCGGATACCGCGAGAGTGTGAAGCGGGTGCAGGCGGCGGTAGATGATTATCAGGAGCAGAAGGGGCTGCTGCCGATCTTGACCAGCGATCAGACCACGCCCAGATACGAGAAATTCGTGATTGATCTGAATAAGCTGCAGCAGGAAGGGTACTTGGATGAAATCCCGGCGGCAGCGTTCGAGAAGGGCGGCAGCGCCCATTTCCTGGTGCTGAATGAGGAGACGGACCCTCAGGTCAAATTGATGGACCTGGTGACTGTGCAGAAGGTTAACGATATCCAGCGTAAGGTGAATCTCTACAAGTCTGGGCACGGCGGGAAGCTTCCGGCAGGGGAGGAGCTGTATCCCGGTCTTGCGTCCATCGACGCCAAACGGGCAGGAACCGGGACGATCAAGCTAAGCAGTGTATATTCGGGTCAGCCACTCGGGTTCCTGATGGATCGCAGCGGGACAGTCTATGTAGATTACAGCGCGGATATTGCTTCAGCAATCGATAAGAACGGCAGTGTGCCTGCGGCAGACCGTGACCTGCGTCTGGAGCTTGAGCAGGCCTCGTACTATGTCCCCGTCAAGTCACTCCCTTATCTGTGGGCCCAGGGCCAACCGGTCCCGCAGGCTCCGCAAGACTAGCAATACACTATTATAATCTAGGGCAGCAGTTCTCCGAGAACAGGAGAATTGCTGTTTTTTTTGCTGGGAAGCGCAGTAAGAATAGTAGTTCTAGGCCGAAGGCCGCCCTCATAGACTTGATGAGAAGACTTGCGGGCGTCTTGACGCGTTGGTGAGCTAGATAGGATATACGAAATTTCAGCTGCAAAATGCGAGGACGCTGGTCATAAATCCGTTACGGATACATATGATGATACTAGTCCAAATGCATGTCCGAGCATTCGGAGTTTAGCGCGGGGCAACCTTGCTTCGCCTCAGGCAATTAAGCTAGGCTTCGGGCGGGCAAAGCTTAGTCCGGTGGTTGTCCTGCAAGGGTCAGTTTGCCGGCGGAACGCGAAGTCGATGCTCTTCAGGCATTTTTTCTTCGGAGTAATATGAGGAGGGGATCTCTTTTGGAAAAAGTGGATATTTTCAAGGACATTGCCGAGCGTACCGGCGGAGACATTTATCTTGGCGTCGTCGGCGCGGTTCGCACGGGGAAATCGACATTCATCAAGCGCTTCATGGAAACGATTGTTCTGCCGAACATCACAAGTGAAGCAGACCGGGTAAGAGCGGTCGATGAGTTGCCGCAAAGTGCGGCAGGCAAAACTATTATGACTACCGAGCCTAAATTCGTACCCAACAATGCGGTGCAGATTAAGGTGGCCGAAGGCCTGGAGGTCAATGTCCGGCTGGTCGATTGTGTAGGCTATGCAGTGGAAGGCGCAAAAGGGTATGAGGATGAAAATGGTCCGCGCATGATCTCGACTCCTTGGTTCGAGGAACCGATTCCATTCCAGGAAGCGGCTGAAATCGGGACACGCAAGGTCATTCAGGAGCACTCTACTCTGGGTGTAGTAGTGACTACCGACGGTACGATTGCCGAGATTCCGCGGAGCTCGTATGTCGATTCCGAAGAACGTGTTATCGCAGAGCTGAAGGAGGTCGGCAAGCCGTTCGTGCTGGTCATCAACTCCACCCGGCCGCGCAGTGAGGAAGTCCAGCAGCTCCGCAGTGAGCTTGCCCTCAAATACGATATTCCGGTGATGACGCTCAGCGCTGCGAATATGACCGAGGACGATGTGACCGGTGTGCTGCGTGAAGTCCTGTATGAATTCCCTGTACATGAGGTCAATGTTAACCTGCCAAGCTGGGTGATGGTGCTGGGCGAGAACCACTGGCTGCGCAGCAACTATGAGAATTCTGTCCGTGATACCGTGAAGGATATCCGCCGTCTGCGTGATGTGGACCGCCTGGTCTCCCAGTTTACAGAATATGATTTCATTGACAGGGCAGGCCTCAGTGGCATGAACATGGGCCAGGGAGTAGCTGAGATTGATCTCTACGCTCCTGAAGAGCTGTATGATCAGGTGCTGATGGAGGTAGTCGGTGTTGAGATTCGCGGCAAGGATCACCTGCTCCAGCTGATGCAGGACTTCTCCCATGCCAAGCGCGAATATGACCGCTTCTCGGAAGCGCTGGAGATGGTCAAAACCACGGGGTATGGCATTGCCGCACCTTCTCTGGCCGAGATGGCGCTGGATGAACCTGAGCTGATCCGCCAAGGCTCCCGCTTCGGAGTCCGGCTGAAGGCAACGGCACCGTCAATCCATATGATCCGTGTGGATGTCGAGTCGGAGTTCTCGCCGATCATCGGTACGGAGAAGCAGAGTGAAGAGCTGGTTCGTTACCTGATGCAGGATTTTGAGAATGACCCGATCAAGATCTGGGAATCGGATATCTTCGGCCGGTCCCTGCATTCCATAGTCCGTGAAGGTATCCAGGGCAAGATTGCAATGATGCCGGATAACGCCCGTTATAAGCTGCAGGAAACGCTGGGCCGGATTATCAACGAGGGCTCGGGCGGCCTGATCGCCATCATCCTCTAACTGAAATAAGCGTGATCTTTGGAGCGGGAGCTTATCCCGCTCTTTTGCTATTTCCGGGCCCTTTCGCTGCTAGAGTGGAAAAGGGGGATTCTCCCTGGAAAGCCTCCGCATTTACGGAATAATTGGTAGTAATAGACTGCACGGATGCAGCGGAAGGAAGGCAAACATGATACTTTCTGCTCCTTTTTTGAGGAACGCCTTGAAATTATGGGTGGGCTGTATTACTATAAGTTTGTTGCGCTTCTAGAAGAGAGGTGCCAGTATCTAGTAATAAACGGGATTATCACGTATATTTTACGTTGAAACGGAAAGAGTGTATGATACCGGAACTTTTAATCAGGGAGGTGAGAAGACATGAATAAATCAGATTTGATCAACGTAGTTACAGAAGCAACTGAACTTCCCAAGAAAGATGCTACGAAAGCGGTAGATGCCGTTTTTGAAGCGATCACAGGTGCACTGCAAAGCGGCGATAAAGTCCAGCTGGTTGGCTTCGGAAACTTTGAAGTGCGCGAACGTTCCGCACGTAAAGGCCGCAACCCGCAGACTGGTGAAGAAATCGAAATTCCTTCAAGCAAAGTACCGGCATTCAAACCCGGTAAAGCGCTGAAAGACGGAATCAAATAAAGATTTCTACATATCTGCCCCATAGTCCTTGAATAACAACGATGCCGCCTTCCAAGGCGGCATTTGTTTTTGAGAGAGGCTCACAAACTTTGAGGAGGATTACAATGACTGAGAAGAAGAATGATGTGAATCCTGCACCGTCCGGCAGCGACTATATCATAGTCAAGGCCAAGGAGAACGGTGTCCAGGTCATCGGGCTGACCAGAGGGCTGGACACACGGTTTCACCATACGGAGAAGCTGGACAAAGGCGAGGTGCTCATTGCCCAATTCACCGATCACACCTCAGCAATGAAAATCCGCGGCAAGGCTGAAATCTGGAGCAAACACGGACAATTAGAGAGTGAAAGCTGAAAAGCAGGCATAGCCTGCTTTTTTTCAAAATATAACTAGGTATGGGCCGCTCTGCGGTGCTGTATATTCCTGCAGAGCAGCGGAAATTATGAGTAAGGGGGCTTGTCATGAACCGGAGCTGGCTAATCGGAACGGCGATGCTGCTCAGTGCAGCTACTACCCTGCTGCTGCCGCAATTGGCCGGCAACGTTCTAACTGCCCAGAGCAATTATAACGCAGTACAGACTATCGGCCCTGGCGGCCTGGTCCTGGAGAATGACAATCTGGTAGATGCGCTAAGTGAGATTCCGCTCAGTCTGATGATTGACAAGGCAGGCTGGGAGAATGGGGTATTGTCTCTGGATCTCAAAGTGAACGGTGATGTTCACGAACCGCAGGAGCTGTACCGTAACATGGCTCTGGCTATCGGGTTCGCCATTCAGGAGACTGCGAATGTGGACCAGCTGCTGCTGAGGGTGGTCGCTGAGGATCAATGGCTGGATACCCGCCGTCTGCTGCTTGCCGGGGATATCCGCCGGAGTGAGTGGACGCCCCTCCTGCAGGAGGGGCTGCAGAACGCAGGCAATTCCCCTCTTCCCGATTCGCTGAAGAACGGCTTCCGCATTAGCGAAAGCGAGCTGTGGAAAAAGCAGTTCATTTATCCCTGAACCGGGTAAATGAAACTAGAGGGCTTCACCCGTGCGTGACAAAAAAACATGTGATATAATAGACAAGATTGTGAGCAAAGAGTTTGACAAACGTCAATGGCTTCGGAGGCTAAAATGAAACCGTACCGCATACCGCAACTGGCTAAACCTTACACCGACTACGATATGATTCAGCGGCATACGGAACTGCCGCCGTTCTCAGACGGGCGGGGTCATTTGTTATATATTTTTCTCGGCAGATGCCGGGAGGCGGACTTCCAGCAGGGAGAGCTGTTTACCCTGGTGACCGGACTCGTCCAGCTTGGACTGGATACCCATGAGAGCATCGACCGGAATCATCAAGAGCCCGGGGGCGATATTATGCGTACCCGCCAGCTGAAGGTTCTGGCCGGTGACTATTTCAGCAGCTGGTTCTACCATCTGCTCGCGAGGCACGGACAGATCGAAATGCTGGGCACATTAAGCGCGGCTATCGCTGATTTCAATGTGATGAAGGCCAATCTTTTCGGCAAGATGAGCGGAAGGCTTGTCCCGGCTGACCAATACTTGAAGCACACGGTACAGCTCAATATGCGGCTGTTCCTTTCTTTTACACCGATGATTGAAGAACCGTTAAGAGACATCTGGCAGAAGCTGCTCGCAGAATTCAGCCAGTGTGAGACTGCAGCCCAGGAATTGCGCCGGGGAGCAGCGCCGACAAGTGCGCTGGAGGGCTATGCTTACTGGAAGGTGCTGGAAGCGGCAACCGAAGAGGAGCGTCAGCAGCTTAAGGGCCAGACTCTGGACCCTAAGGACTGGCAGAAGCTGAAGCTGAGGTGCAAATGCGATACGCTGCTGACGGACAAGCTACATGCATCACTTGCGTCCATTCAGGCGTTACTGCAGGGCATCAGGGACGAGGAACTGGCTGGTCAGCTCAGAGCAGCACTGGACCGCCTGCTTCTGCAAATGAAAATTTCCGGACAAGCTGCCGTGGAGGGTTAGAGAATGACAGTTGATAAAGCTACCGTAATAGGTGAGCAAGGCGACAAGCCGAAGGAGCAATTTGTCCATTCGGTATTTGAGAGCATTGCCGGCAAGTACGATCTGATGAATGATATTCTGAGCTTCCGCCGCCATAAGGCCTGGCGCAAGTTCACCATGCGCAAGATGGGCATGAAACGCGGGGACTCGGCAGTGGACCTCTGCTGCGGTACCTGCGACTGGAGTATTGCTCTCGCTGACGCGAGTGAGTCCGGGAATGTCATGGGGCTGGACTTCAGCGCAGGTATGCTGGAGGTGGGACGGCGCAAGGTGGAGGCGCGCGGACTGCAGGACCGTATCTCCCTGATTCAGGGCAATGCGATGGAGCTGCCGTTCGGCGACAATTCCTTCGATTACGCGACGATTGGTTTTGGACTCCGTAATGTGCCTGATCCCGTTCAGGTGTTAAATGAGATGAAACGCGTGGTGAAGCCGGGCGGAATGGTGGTATGTCTGGAGCTGTCGAAGCCGATGAAGCAGCCGTTCAAAGGTATTTATTATTTTTATTTCCAGCGTGTGCTTCCTCTGCTAGGCAGGTTGTTCGCCAAGCGGTATGAGCAATACAAATGGCTTCCAGAATCACTGGCCCTCTTCCCGGACAGGATGCAATTGGAAGAGATTTTCCGGGATACCGGACTTACAAAAGTGGAATCGTTCCCCTTGAACGGTGGCATCGCAGCGTTACATCTTGGGCTCAAGGAGAACTGTAATGTTTAAGAAAATCGGAATTTTTCTACAAATGATTAAATTCGAGCACACGGTTTTTGCGTTACCCTTTGCATTTATGGGTGCTTTGCTTGGTTCAGTAGTTATGTTTGGGGAACTGCCCTCCTGGAGCCAGATCGGATGGGTAGTTGTTGCTATGTTCGGCGCACGCAGCGCGGCCATGGGGCTTAACCGGCTGATCGACCGGATCAGTGATGCGAAGAATCCCCGGACAGCGGGAAGAGCCATTCCGGCTGGATTACTGAAGGTTGGAGAGGTATCGCTGTTCATTGCGTTCTCTTTCTTTTTGCTGTTCTGGGCAGCCTTCAAGCTTAATCCGCTGTCAGCGAAGCTGCTGCCGATTGCTGTTTTTCTGCTGGTCTTCTATTCCTTCACCAAGCGCTTCACCTGGGCTTGCCACCTGATTCTAGGGCTTACGATTGCCCTTGCCCCTCTAGGCGGCTGGGTTGCGGTTACAGGAACGGTGGACTTGACTGCTATGATCTTCTATTTCACGATCGTATTCTGGACAGCGGGCTTTGATATCATCTACTCCTGCCAGGATGTGGACTTCGACCGCAAGGAAGGCTTGTATTCGATTCCGGTGCGCTTCGGGGTAGCCCGTGCGTTGGGGATTGCCAAGGTCTTCCATCTGCTGACCGCCCTCGGCTTCATCTCCCTGGTGTTCATCACGGAGCTGAGCTGGTGGTATGTAGCCGGCATGGTGCTAGCCTACATTATACTGTTCTATGAGCACTACATTGTGTCTCCGGGTGATCTAAGCAAGCTGCAGACTGCATTCTTCACCATGAACGGTGTGCTGAGCATTGTTGTCTTTTCCTTTACTCTGATTGACCTGGTGGTGCAGTTCTACAAATGACCGAACTTAAGCCTAAGAACTTCGTGGTTGGCATTACCGGCGCGAGCGGGGCGATCTACGGCATCCGGCTGACAGAGACCCTTCTCTCCTTTGGTTACACGGTACATCTGGTTGTAAGTAATGCGGGCTGGCGTGTCTTCAAGGAGGAACTGGGCTATGCCGTATCAGACCGGGAGGGACTCCTGAACGAGCAGTTCGGCAGCTATCCCGGTTCTCTTCTGTATCACCCGGTGCAGGATATCGGCGCTTCGATTGCCAGCGGTTCCTTCCGGACAGAGGGGATGATTATTATGCCTTGCTCGATGGGAACACTGTCTGCTGTAGCACATGGCAGCTCGGACAATCTGCTGACGCGGGCTGCGGATGTCATGCTGAAGGAAGGCCGTCCGCTCGTTCTGGTTCCCCGGGAGACACCGCTGCATGCGATTCACCTGGAGAATATGCTGAAGCTGTCGCGGATGGGGGTCAAGCTGATTCCGGCGATGCCGGCGTTCTATTTCGGCCCTGCAACTATGGATGATCTGATCAATTTCATGGTGGGGAAGGTGCTTGACAGCTTCGGGATTGAGCATACTTTATTTCGCAGATGGGGGGAATGAAGGATGACAGACCTAGAACACACTGTCATCGGCAAAATCAGCTATACCAATTCATGGCCTGTCTATCATCATTTCCATCCTTCTTCTTTAAGCTTTCCTGCTGAAATGGTGAGTGAAGTGCCGGCTGTCCTTAATCAGGGCATGGCAGCTGGAGATATTCATGTAGGGGCCTTATCCTCCTTCGCTTACGCCGCAGCCAGCGACCGGCTGCTGCTGCTGCCTGGTCTGTCCGTCAGCGCGGACGGTCCGGTGGGGTCGATATTGCTTTTCTCCAAAAAGCCGTTACAGCAGATTGGCAGCGGAACGATCGCGGTGACGAACACCTCGGCTACCTCGGTTAATTTGTTGAAGATCCTGATGCATAAGGCCTTGGGAGCCAGCCCGGAGTACATTAGCACCGAGCCCGATCTGAATGCTATGATGCAGCAGGCTGATGCCGGCCTCTTGATCGGTGATCATGCCATCCGCGCTTCCTGGCAGGATCAGGGATATGAAGTGACGGATCTGGGCGAGCTGTGGAAGGAATGGACCGGCCACTGTATGACCTTTGCCGTATGGGCGGTTAACCGTAAGGCTGCAGCCCGGAGTCCGGAGGCTATTGCCGAGATCGCCGAAGCCTTCGAGCGGAGCAAGAGACGCGGCCTGAATGAGCTGGGACCGGTAATTCATGAAGCCTGCCGCACGATCGGGGGCATGGCCTCCTATTGGAATGATTACTTCCGTAATTTGTGTTATGACTTTGGGGAAAGGCAGCAAGAAGGTCTGAACCTCTATTTCCGCTATGCCTATGAATTGGGCCTGCTGCCGCAGGAAGTGAAGATGGAGATTTGGAGCCACAATCTGCTGACACGGGTGAAAGAATGAAGCGACTGCAAATATTCGGCTTGCTGAACAAAGATATGGATCAGATTGAGAAAGAGCTGTACCGCAGTGTCCAGGGAGACGATGATCTGCTGAGCGAAACCTCGCTGCACCTGCTGAGGGCAGGGGGCAAGCGCCTTCGGCCGGTATTCGTCCTGATGGGCGGCAAATTCGGCACTTATGACCTCGATAAGCTGAAGCGCGTCGCTATTCCGCTGGAGCTGATTCACAGCGCCTCACTGGTTCATGATGATGTCATTGACGATGCGGAGCTCCGGCGGGGTGAGCCTACCGTTAAGGCAAAATGGGGCGACAAGATCGCCATGTACACCGGCGACTATATTTATGCGAAGGCCCTGGTGATGACTTCAGGGCTGAAAAATCCCCTGATTCATCAGATTCTCTCCAAAGCCATGGTTGAGATGTCCATCGGAGAGATGGAGCAGATCCGCGACTTCTTCAACAGCGGACAGAGCGTGCGCCATTACCTGCGGAGAATCCGCCGCAAGACAGCGCTGCTGATTGCCGTCAGCTGTCAGCTTGGCGCTCTGGCTGCAGATGCGGAGCCGGGAACCGCCAGGCTCCTCTATAATTACGGATATAACGTTGGAATGGCGTTTCAAATCCGTGATGATCTGCTCGATCTCTCCGGAACGGAGAAGCAAATTGGCAAGCCGCCTGGAAGCGATATGCGGCAGGGGAATATTACACTGCCTGTTATCTACACTCTACAAGATGACAGGCTCCGCAGCCGCCTGCTGGAAGAGCTTGAAGCGATTCGTGAAGGGAACAGCGGGGTCGGCCGGGCTATTGATCTGATTCTCTCCGGCGACGGGATTTCCCGTGCGGAGGAGCTGGCTTCCCGTTATATTGCCAAGGCGCTCGAAGCGCTGGATCAGCTGCCAAGCAACCGGACTAAGCGCAATTTGCGCGATATCGCCTTTTTCGTGACAGGCCGGGCTTATTGAAAATATAAGAACTCACCTGTAAATTTACGTTCACAGATGCCTGGGTTTCTGATAATATCAGACCATAAACAGCCATTCATTTAGAATAAGGGAAATTGGAGAGTGACTCTATGGAACAAACGTATCTGATGATCAAACCGGATGGTGTACAGCGCGGATTAATCGGACGCATCGTCGCCCGCCTGGAAGACAAGGGGTTCAAGCTGGTGGCTGCCAAGCTGATTACCGTTACAGAGGAGCAGGCCAAGAAGCATTATGCAGAGCATGACGGCAAGGATTTTTTCCCGGAGCTGGTAAGCTTCATTACCTCCGGTCCTGTGTTCGCCATGGTATGGGAAGGCGATGATGTCATCGCATTATCCAGGCTCCTGATCGGCAAAACCAAAGTCGGTGAGGCCCTGCCGGGCACCATCCGCGGGGATTATGCCAGCCATACTCCGCTTAATCTGATCCACGGATCGGATTCACCGGACAGTGCAGCACGTGAGATCGCCAATTTCTTCGCTCCGGATGAGCTGGCACAGTATCATAAAGACATCGCGGCCTGGATGTAAGATCCGGGCAGGAGACAGGAGATTATTATGGCTGAACGTGACGAATCCTCATTAGCACCGGACCCTGATTACACCGGATTTATTCATAATATTAAACAAAGCACCGGCATTGACCTTGCGCAGTATAAGGAAGCACAGATGAAGCGTCGGCTGACGACGCTCCGGATGAAGAACGGCTACAATACCTTTAACGAATTCTATGCGGCCATGATGAAGGACAAGGCTCTGTTCTATGAGTTTTTGGACCGCATGACGATCAATGTCTCTGAATTCTGGCGGAATCCGAACCGCTGGGAAGTGCTGAGGGATGTGATTCTGCCGGATCTTCAGCGTTCCGGCCGCAGGCTGAAACTATGGAGTGCTGCCTGTTCCACAGGCGAAGAGCCTTATACGCTGGCGATGATTCTCTCGGATAAGAATATTCTGGCTCAGACCGGGATTCTGGCTACAGATATTGATGACGGGGCGCTGGCCAAGGCGAAGCAGGGGATCTATCTTGAGCGCTCCTTGAAGGATGTGCCCAAAGATGTCGCAGACCGGTATTTTACACCGGAAGGCCCGGTCTTCAAGGTCAGTGAAGGACTGAAGAAGAATATCGATTTCCGCAAGCAGAATCTGCTGCTGGATAAATTCGATGAAGGTTTCGATCTGATTATCTGCCGCAATGTCATGATCTACTTCACCGAAGAAGCCAAGAATAAGCTGTATCACAAATTCTCGGCCAGCCTGCGGCCCGGGGGCTATCTGTTCGTGGGCAGCACGGAGCAGATCTTCACACCGGCGCAGTATGGCTTCGAATCTACCGAAACCTTCTTTTACCGCAAGAAATAGCATTAGTCTGCTGGAATCTCACTTGGTGCGGGGTATACTTTAGGCGCTTTTCAGTGATACTGGGAAGTAGCAAGAAACCTAACGCCAAGTGAAAGGTCGTTAACCCAGATGGACAAAAGCAAGGTCATCACCGCCTACCGGCGGGGGTTCCTCACCGTCCGCGAATGCGGGCAGATTCTCGGCATCGAGGAGCTGCAGCTGCAGAGCCTGCTTACTGCGGAAGAGAGCAGAACCGGCAGCCGCTTTCCGGCACCAGGCAGCGACAGTCTGGAGACAGGCTCCTGAACGGGGCAGCACAGCAGCGCCGCTTCTACTCGAAAGAGCAGGAGCGGCGCTTGTTTTGTAACGCAGGCAGCGGCGTGTTGGGCTATTGCTTTCTTGTCAAAGCGGAGAGCCTATACTATAATAAGCAAAGACATTTAACATTTTAGCGGTTTACAGTCCAAAAGTGTGAAGGGGGAACGCAGCATGAGTTTACGCTACTTAACAGCGGGGGAAACACACGGCCCCCAGCTTACAGCCATTATTGAGGGATTGCCCAGTAATTTGACACTAGACTTTGAAGAGCTTAATTTCCAGTTGCACCGGAGACAGAAGGGCTACGGCCGCGGACGCCGGATGCAGATTGAGAAGGATACTGCCCAGATTGCCGGCGGTGTGCGTCATGGCTATACTACGGGAGCTCCGGTAGCGCTCATTGTGGAGAACAAGGACTGGACACACTGGAAGAACATTATGAATATTGAACCGATTCCGGGCAGTGACGAAGAGAAGCGCCGGGTGAACCGCCCGCGTCCTGGTCATGCGGACCTGAACGGCGGACTTAAGTATAACCATACCGATCTGCGCAACGTTCTGGAGCGCTCAAGCGCCCGTGAGACGGCAGCAAGAGTAGCCGTAGGCGCGGTAGCCCGTCAGCTGCTTGCAGCTTTCGGAGTGAAAATTGCCGGACAAGTCATCCGCATCGGAGAGATCGAAGCACCAGCTAACGATCTGCCTATCGATGAGCTGATTGCTCTTACTGAAGAATCCTCTGTGCGTGTAGTGGACAAGGAGACTGAGCAGAAGATGGAGGCTTACATAGACAAGATCAAGGAAGAAGGCGACTCCGTCGGCGGGATTGTGGAATGTATTGTCGAAGGTCTGCCTATCGGCCTTGGCAGTTATGTACAGTCCGACCGCAAGCTGGACGGTGCCATCGCCGGAGCCGTGATGTCGATCAATGCCTTCAAGGGCGTGGAGATCGGCATCGGCTTCGAAGCCGGGAAGCTGCGCGGCTCACAGGTCCATGACGAGATCATGTATGAAGCCTCGCAGGGTTACTACCGGGCGAGCAACCGTCTGGGCGGGTTCGAAGGCGGAATGACCAATGGGATGCCGGTGGTCGTCAGAGGGGTAATGAAGCCGATCCCGACGCTGTACAAACCGCTGCAGAGTGTGGATATCGATACGAAGGAGCCGTTCACTGCCCAGGTGGAGCGCTCAGACGCCTGTGCCGTTCCGGCGGCTTGTGTCGTACTGGAGAGTGTAGTAGCCTGGGAGATTGCCAAGGCGTTCCTGGACAAATTCGGCGGGGATTCTCTGGAAGAGATCCGTGCGAACTACAATAATTACCTGGCCCAGCTGGAGAGCTATTAGGATGCGCAGCATTACTGTAGACTTAGGCGAACGTTCATATCCGATTTATATCGGCAGCGGTCTGCTGCGCAGCATTGGCGAACGCTGCATCGAAGCCGGGTTCGCACAGCGCAGCCCGCTGCTGGTGGTCAGCGATACGGAAGTCGCGCCGCGTTATCTGGAGCAGGTGGAGGCCTCCCTCCGCAGCAGCGGATATACGGTGGTCAGCCATGTCATTCAGGCGGGTGAAGCCTCGAAGTCACTAGCTGTCTATGAAGAAGTCATCACCACAGCCATCCAGGGCGGGCTGGACCGCAGCTCAGCCGTGCTTGCGCTTGGCGGGGGAGTCGTTGGCGATCTGGCCGGCTTCGTTGCCGCATCTTATATGCGGGGAATCGGGTTCATGCAGATTCCAACAACCATTCTCGCCCATGACAGCAGCGTAGGCGGCAAGGTAGCCGTTAACCATCCGCTGGCCAAGAATATGCTGGGCGCCTTTTATCAGCCGTCGATGGTGTTATATGATCTGGACACCTTAGCAACGCTTCCACCCCGGCAGGTCGCTTCAGGCCTGGCTGAGGTGGTCAAGCACGGGCTGATCCTGGACCGTGAGTTCGCTTACTGGTGCCGTGAGCATGCGGATGAGCTGCTGGCTTTGGACCCCGAGGCGCTGGGGTATGCGCTGGAACGCGGTTGTGCGATCAAGGCGGATGTAATCGGCGGTGATGAACGCGAGCACGGACAGCGCGCGATTCTGAATCTGGGGCATACCATCGGACATGCTATTGAAGCTGTCGGGGGCTATGGCACCTTCCTGCATGGAGAGGCGATTGCGATTGGCATGGCCGGATCTGCTCTGCTCGCCGCGAAGCTGGGCCGGGACAGACAGATCTACGAGGATACCGTGTCCATGCTCGCCGCCCTGTCGCTGCCAACCCGGCTTCCTTCGAAGTATAGCGGGAAAGAGCTGATGGAAGCGATGATGCATGACAAGAAATTCAAGGAAGGCCGAATGACTTTTATCGTGCCGGAGGCCATTGGTGAAGTTAGTATCATCAGTGATGTACAAGCAAGCGATGTTACAGAAGTCATAGCTCAGCTTAAGAAGGAGGGGAGCCCATGGTGAACCGGGGCATACGCGGTGCAACGACCGTAACCCAGAATGAAGAGACGGAAATTTTACGTGAAACGGTGATCCTGCTAAGGGAAATTGTGGAGCGCAATGATGTGATCGCAGAGGATATCTGCAGTGTGTGGATTACGATGACTACGGATCTGGATGCGACCTTCCCGGCACGGGCGATCCGTGAGATTGAAGGCTGGGAGATGGTTCCGCTGATGTGTTCCGTGGAGATCCCTGTGAAGGGCAGCCTGCCGAATTGCATCCGCCTGATGGTGCAGGTGAACACCGACAAATCCCAGCGGGATATCCGTCATGTGTATCTGAATGAAGCCCAGCGGCTTCGCCCGGATCTCTCACAGAGCAAGTAATAAATTATAGTTCCGGGGTTGTCAATGACTACCGTCATCATGTATAGTGAGGTTAGCCGAGTTAAGCAGAGTTTAGAATGAGTTGAGTGGAGTATAGTTGAGCAGAGTGTAGGACTTTTAGTAGAGCAGACCATTGACTGTCAGTGATCTTTTTTTGGCATACCTGTATAGCCGTAACTTATGATGAGTTGCATCTGCGCTATCCCTGTATCCATGGAGGATTCTCATGCATTCGATTGGGTTCATGCCGGTCCGAGGCGCTTATTCACATACTGACTATCAACAAACCTCTACTCCGGTAGAGGTTTTTCTGTATTTCGGACAATATCCGTTATCACCCTAGGAGGTTACCCAAGTGACGAATCCGAGCATTGAAGAAGTGGTGTCGCTGTCGCGCGAATACAATCTGATCCCGGTCGTAACAAGATTGCTGGCTGATATGGAAACGCCGATCCGGCTGTTCCAGCGGTTTGCAGAGCAGGATCGAGCATTTTTGCTGGAGAGTGTAGAGGGCGGCATTCAATGGGCGCGTTATTCTTTTATCGGCAGTGATCCGTTCCTGATGATCTCCGGCAAAAAGGGGCTGATCCAGGTGGAGGTCGGCGGCGAGAAAAAACAGCTGTCCGGCAAACCTGTCGAGGAGCTGAAAGCGCTGCTCCGTTCCTATCGCAGTCCCAAGCTGGACGGCATGCCGCCGTTTACAGGCGGAGCCATCGGATTCTTCGGTTACGATCTGCTGCAATATTACGAGAAGCTGTCCGCACATGCCGTAGATGATCTGAATATGGATGACATCCGTTTTATGTTCTGTGACCGCATTATCGTCTTCGATCATGTGAAGCAGCAGATCCTGCTGGTGGGTAATCTTCATATCAAGGATGGCGATACGGATTCGGATATCCGGGCCAACTATGAGGAGCTGAGCAGCCGCTTGGTGAATCTGGCAGAGGAGCTGCAAAAGGAAGGTCCGAAGGAGAACGTCAACCGCCGCAGTATTCCGCAGGACATTGAACTGGGAGAGGTTCACTCCAATCTCACGAAGGAGCAGTACATCCAGAACGTAGAGCAGGCCAAAGAATACATTCGTGCCGGAGATATTTTCCAGGTGGTGCTGTCGCAGCGGATGCATATCGAGACCGAGGTCTCTCCGCTGCATGTGTACCGGATGCTGCGCATTCTGAACCCTTCTCCCTATATGTATTATCTGAAAATGGATGAGGAGATCATCGTCGGTACCTCGCCGGAAGCGCTGGTCAAGGTAGACGGCGGACGGGTGGAGACCCGGCCGATTGCCGGAACCCGGCCGCGCGGAGCAACACCTGCAGAAGATCATCAGCTCGCCGCAGAGCTGCTGGAGGATGAGAAGGAACGTGCGGAGCATCTGATGCTGGTAGACCTGGGCCGCAATGATCTGGGCCGGGTCTCGAAATTCGGCAGCGTGAAATGCAATACATTCATGGAGATCGAGAAATACTCGCATGTCATGCATCTGGTCTCGAATGTGACCGGAACGCTGGCCGAGGATAAGGATTTCTTCGATGCCTTCCTCTCCTGCCTTCCGGCAGGTACGGTATCGGGAGCGCCGAAGCTGCGGGCGATGGAGATTATCGCCGAGCTGGAGCGGGAAGCCCGCGGCGCTTATGCCGGTGCGATCGGATATCTCGGCTTCTCCGGGAACATGGATTCCTGCATCACGATCCGCACGATTATCTTCCGCAAAGGCCGCGCTTATGTGCAGGCCGGAGCAGGAATCGTCTGGGATTCTGTGCCGGAGAAGGAATATGAGGAGACGGTGAACAAGGCCAAGGGGATGCTGAAGGCGATCCGTATGGCGGAAGCCATGTTCCCAACCGAGGTGAAGGAAAAGCAGGTCATTAACCAGGATTATATGTACGAATATACCCCGTGAACCGGGAATTAGCAGAGACGAGATCAGAAGAGCAGAGACTGCTCCATAAAACTTAAAACTTTTAGGAGGACATCAACTATGGACGCAAGCCAGTTAATACAATCAGGAATTGCCGGTTTAATCGAGGGAAAGGATCTTACCCGTACGCAGGCCCGGGAGATTATGGGCACGATTATGGAAGGTGCAGCTTCACCGGCGCAGATCGGATCGCTGCTGACCGCGCTGCGGATTAAAGGGGAGACCGTTGAAGAAATCACCGGCTTCGCTGAGGCGATGCGCGGTTTCGGCACACAGGTGCTTACAGAACGAAGCCAGCTGCTGGATACTTGCGGCACGGGCGGCTCCGGCATTCATAAATTCAATATCTCCACAGCTTCGGCGATCATTTCCTCCGCAGCTTCTGTAAGAGTGGCGAAGCACGGCAACCGTTCGGCGTCCGGCAGAGCGGGCAGTGCAGATGTGCTGGAGGCGCTCGGCGTCAATATTCATCTGAATGCGGAGCAGGCGCGGCAATGTCTGGACAGTATCGGCATCTGCTTCCTGTTCGCTCAAATCTATCATCCGTCCATGAAGCATGCCGCTGCTCCCCGCCGTGAGCTGGGTGTGCGGACGGTCTTCAATATGCTGGGCCCGCTGACCAATCCGGCCGGAGCAGACCGGCAGCTGATGGGCATTTATGACCGCAATAAGACAGAGACGGTTGCCAAAGTCCTGGGTGAGCTCGGCTCCAAGCGGGCGATGATTGTCAGCAGCCTCGATGGCTTGGATGAGATCAGCATCTCGGCACCGACTCAGGTCTCTGAGTTGAAGCAGGGCGTAGTCACCACCTACGAAATTACACCGCAGGAGCTTGGCCTCAGCCAGCATACGCTGGAGGACGTCATGGGCGGCGATGCCGCAGAGAATGCGGCGATTATCACTACAGTGCTGGAGGGTAATATCAATCCGTACCGTGACATCGTACTGGCAAATGCCGGGGCTTGCATCTATGTCGCCGGTCTTGCCGATACACTTAAGGAAGGCGTGGACCGTGCCCGAGAGGTTGTGGATTCAGGGGCGGCCCTGCGCAAGCTGGAACAGTTAAAAGCGATGACAAAGGAGCTTGATTATGTATCTTGACCGGATTGTTGCCACGAAAATGAAAGAGGTAGAAGCGTTAAGCCAGCAATTCTCGCTTGGCGCGGCGGAGCGCTCCATTGCCGCATTGCCTGCTACCAGAGGCTTCCGCAGCGCCTTGACTGAACGCCGGAACCGGGAGATGGGGCTGATCGCCGAGGTGAAAAAGGCCTCGCCGTCCAAGGGACTGATCCGGGCCGATTTTGATCCGGTGACGATTGCCCGGGGCTATGAAGCGGGAGGAGCAGATTGCCTGTCCGTGCTGACGGACAAGGATTATTTTCAGGGCAGCGGCGTGTATCTTCAACAGGTAAGAGAGGCGGTGCAGCTTCCGCTGCTGCGCAAGGACTTCATCATTGATGAGAAGCAGATCTATGAGGCCCGCCTGCTTGGTGCGGATGCCGTTCTGCTGATTGCGGCCATTCTGACCCCGCAGCAGCTCGCCGCGTTCACCGACTCCGCTGTCGCACTTGGACTCGATATTCTGATTGAGGTCCATGACCGCACTGAACTGGAGACGGTATTGTCTACTGGTAAGGCCGTACATCCGGGGGTTCTGCTGGGCATCAATAACCGGAATCTCAAGACGTTCGAAACCTCACTCTCCGCTACGGAGGAGCTGGCAGCTTTGCTACCCGCCGGTCTTCCGGTAATCAGCGAGAGCGGGATTACCGGGCCGGAGGACATTGCGTATCTCCGCAAGACACGGGCAACCGGTGTGCTGGTCGGAGAATACCTGATGCGCCAGCCGGATGTAGAGCAGGCGGTCCATCAGCTGCTCGGTCCGCTTTCTGCCGGGAAGGACCGTGTGCGGCATGACTGAACCCCTCGTAAAAATCTGTGGACTTCAGGGCGTTGAAGTGCTAAAATCTATGAATAGTTTGCCGCTCGATTATGTAGGCCTGGTGTTTGCACCCAGCCGCCGGAGGGTTACCGCGGGAGTGGCTGCGGAGCTGATTGCAGAGCTGGGCAACTGGAAGTCGGAGCCTGCGCCCCGCCCGGTGGGCGTATTCGTTAATCCCGGCCTTTCTGAGCTGGCAGAGCTGCTGAGAACTGTACCGCTGGATGTCGTGCAGCTTCATGGACAGGAGAGTCCGCAGTTCTGTGCGGAGGTCAAGGCGGCTTTTCCCCAGGTTAAGGTCTGGAAGGCCCTTTCGGTTGCCGGGCGCAATCCTGATGCAGGGGATGAGGTTCATACTCTGCTGGACGGCTATGCAGGCACCATTGATGCGCTGCTGCTGGATACCTATGATCCGCGGGAGCGCGGCGGTACTGGCCGTACATTTGATTGGGAACAGATTCCCTTATACCAGCAAGCGGCGGCGAAGCATGCGCTGCCTTTATTTATAGCCGGAGGCTTGCATCCGGACAATGTGAACGAACTGCTGGACGGCTACGCCCCTTATGGCGTGGATGTCTCCAGCGGAGTAGAGACTAGCGGCAGTAAGGACATTGCCAAAATGACAGCTTTCGTAGAAAGGGTGAAGCAATCATGATACAAGTACCGGACAAAAATGGACGTTTTGGTTCTTTTGGAGGCCGCTTCGTTCCTGAGACCTTGATGACTGCACTGATTGAGCTGGAGGAAGCCTACAATAAATTCTCGGCAGACCCGGCTTTTCAGGAGGAAATAGATTATCTGCTCAAGCAATATTCGGGCCGTGAGACCCCGCTGTATTATGCAGAGCGGCTAAGTAAAGAGCTTGGTGAGGCCAAAATCTATCTGAAGCGGGAGGACCTCAATCATACGGGCGCGCACAAGATTAACAACGCGATCGGACAAGGCATCCTGGCCAAAATGATGGGTAAAACCAAGGTGATTGCCGAAACCGGCGCAGGCCAGCACGGAGTAGCGACAGCTACGGTAGCCGCATTGCTCGGCATGGAATGCAAGGTGTTCATGGGCGAAGAGGATACCCGCCGTCAGGCGCTGAATGTCTTCCGGATGAAGCTGCTAGGGGCAGAGGTTATTCCGGTGACCTCCGGTTCCAGAACGCTGAAGGATGCTGGTAATGAGGCGCTCCGCTACTGGGTGAGCAATGTGGAAGATACCTTCTACGTGCTTGGCTCTGCGGTCGGTCCCCATCCGTATCCGATGATGGTCCGTAACTTCCAGCGGATTATCGGGGATGAGACCCGCCGCCAGATTCTCGAAGCGGAAGGGCGTCTGCCGGATCTGCTGGTTGCCGCTGTAGGCGGAGGCAGCAATGCCATCGGCATGTTCTATCCGTTCATGGAGGATGAGCAGGTGGCGATGATTGGGGTTGAAGCTGCCGGTAAAGGCGTAGACACTCCGTTCCATGCAGCAACCATGAGCAAGGGAAGCCATGGCGTGTTCCAGGGCTCGCTGAGCTATCTGCTGCAGGATGAGCACGGACAGGTCATCGAGGCCCATTCCATATCGGCAGGTCTTGATTATCCGGGCGTGGGGCCGGAGCATTCCTATCTCAAGGACATTCACCGTGCCCAGTATGTGCCGGTGACGGATGCGGAAGCGCTGGATGCGCTGAAGCTGCTCTGCGTGACGGAAGGGATTATTCCCGCCCTGGAATCGGCTCATGCTATTGCCCATGTGGTGAAGCTCGGCAAGACGCTGACCAAGGATGATATTGTGGTGATCTGCCTGTCGGGACGCGGCGACAAGGACGTCGAATCCATTATGGCTTATACGGAAGGGGCGGAGCAGCAATGACAACTGAAACGACAAACCGGATGGACCTGACGTTTAACCGGCTGAAGGCGGAAGGCCGTACTGCCCTTATTCCGTTCCTTACCGTAGGCGATCCTGATCTTGAGACGACACTGGATATTATTGCCGAGCTGGAGGCAGCCGGAGCGGATATCCTGGAGCTTGGCGTTCCTTACTCTGATCCGCTCGCCGATGGTCCGGTCATCCAACGGGCGTCCGCAAGAGCGCTGCGCAGCAAGGTTCATCTGCGCACCTGCATGGAGACGGCGCTGAAGGCGCGGCAGGCAGGCAGTGAGCTGCCGTTCATCCTGTTCACTTATTACAATCCGGTGATGCAGATGGGGCTGGATACGTTTTTTGCGGAGCTGAATGCCCATGAGATCAGCGGGCTGATCATTCCTGATGTGCCGGTTGAGGAATCGGAGGACCTGCGTGTACGCAGCCGCGCCGCCGGAGTGAATCTCATTCCGCTCGTGGCCCCGACCTCCAGCGAACGGATCGCCCGGATCGTATCCGGTGCGAGCGGCTTCGTCTATTGCGTATCCTCACTCGGTGTAACCGGGGAACGCTCTAGCTTCCACAGTGGAGTAGATGAGTTCATTGCGTCCGTCCGCCGGGCTACGGACCTGCCTGTCGCTGTAGGATTCGGGATCTCCACTGGAGAACAGGTATCCCGTTTTGCCAAGATCTGTGATGGTGTTGTAGTCGGAAGCGCCATTGTCCGCAAGGTGGAGGAGGTTATTCCCCTGCTGTCCCAGCCGCAGACGAGAAGCGCCGGACTGTTGCAAATTCGTGAATTTGTGGCACAATTAAGACCTAATTAACTTTTGGAGAGCGAGGATCACCCATGAATCCCAAACCGAATATCGTTGACCTTCCTGTCTACAAGCCAGGGAAGCCGATCGAAGAAGTCAAGAAGGAGCTGGGCTTAAGCGAAGTCATTAAGCTGGCATCCAACGAGAACCCTTACGGGGCTGCACCAAGTGCAAAGGCCGCTATTGTAGCAGAGCTGGAGAACCTCTATTTGTACCCGGACGGCTCCGCCGCTGAGCTGACGGCAACGCTGGCTAAGCATCTGGGCGTGGCAGGTGACCGTATTATTTTCGGATGCGGATCTGACGAGATTATTGCACTGATTGCCCGTGCCTTCTTCCTGCCCGGTGACGAGACGATTATGGCAGATCAGACCTTCTCTGTATATAAGAGCAATGCCGATATAGAAGGGGCTGTAACGATAGAAGTCCCGCTTAAGGACGGAACTCATGATCTGGATGCGATGCTGGCGAAGATTACAGACCGGACCAAGATCGTCTGGATCTGTAATCCGAACAACCCAACCGGTACCATTGTGCCTGAGGATGCCCTGATTACATTCCTGGATGCGGTACCTGCCGGCGTGATGGTAGTCCTGGATGAGGCTTATTATGAATATGTGACGGATCTGAGCTACACGGACGGCATTAAGCTGATCGACAGATATCCTAATCTGGTAGTCCTTCGTACCTTCTCCAAGATCTATGGTCTTGCTGCGCTCCGTATCGGTTATGGTGTAGCCAGCCAGCAGGTGATCTCCCTGATTAATCAGGTGCGTGAGCCGTTTAATACGACACGTTTGGCTCAGGTGGCGGCGGTGGCAGCACTCTCCGATCAGGAATATGTACAGCAGTGCCGTGCACTCAACAGTGCCGGGATTGTGCAGCTTGAGGCGGAATTCGCGCGTCTCGGGCTTACGTCGTTTCCGGCTCACGGCAACTTCATTATGGTGGATGTACGCAAGTCGGCCGCTGAAGTCTTTGATACGCTGCTGCGCCAAGGAATCATCGTCAGAACAGGCTTCCACCGGTATCCGACCTACCTGCGGGTGACCATCGGCTCCGCCGAGCAGAACACAGCCTTCGTAGCTGCCCTGGAGCAGTCGCTGAAGGAACAGGAAGTTCGCGCATAACCGTAAGGACTCAGAAGCTGGATTGACGATACCACAGAAGGCAGGTAGTACTAAGAACATGACGACAAAAATAGCAATTTTCGGTGTCGGCCTGATCGGCGGCTCACTGGCCCTTTGCTTCAAAGGCAAGGAGGGGCTGACCGTTGTAGGCCATGCCCACCGCCCTGAATCTGCTGCTAAATATGTGAGCAGAGGTGTGGTTGATCAGGCTACATTATCACTTGAGGAAGCTGCACTGGATGCGGATTATATTTTTCTGTGTGTGCCGGTTGGCATGCTTGAGGACTATCTTCAGCGGTTAAGCAAGCTGCCGCTGAAGCCGGGCTGCATCATTACAGATGTCGGCAGCACCAAGGCCAGCATCGCCGCGTGTGCCCTTACACTGGATATTCCCGGTGTACATTTCATTGGAGGCCATCCCATGGCCGGATCGGAGCGTTCAGGCGTAGAGGCAGCCTCCTCCTTACTGTTCGAGAATGCATACTACGTGCTTACGCCCCCGCCTGGCGTACCGGAAGCTGCCTACCAGGCTCTGGAGTCGCTCCTGCTATATACGAGAGCACAGATTGTCCGGCTTGATCCGGAGCGCCACGATGAGATTGTTGGAGCGATCAGCCATCTGCCGCATATTATTGCGGTAGCGCTGGTGAATCAGATTCATGCTTACGATCATTCGGACTCCTTGTACAGCACGCTGGCTGCGGGGGGCTTCCGTGATATTACCCGCATTGCTTCGAGCGATCCGATCATCTGGCGCGATATTCTGCTGAATAACCGTTCTGTGATGCTGCGGCTGCTGAAGGATTGGAACGATGAGGTGTCCTCGTTCATCCATCTGCTGGAGAGCGGGGATGGCGCTGGCATCGAGTCGGCCTTCCATGAGGCGAATCAATTCCGCAGTCAGCTTCCTGAGCGGCGCAAGGGAATGATCACTCCGCTGTTCGATCTGCATATTGATGTTCCCGATCACCCCGGCATTATCGGCCGTATTGCTACGGAACTGGGCGACCAGGGCATCAACCTTAGCAACGTGCAGATTATTGAGAGCCGTGAGGATGTTCCCGGGATCATGCGCTTGTCCTTCCGCCAGGAGGACGATATGGAGCGGGCCAGAATTCTGCTGCAGGAGAATGATTATACCGTGTATATGTAAAAGTAGAGCCGGGGACGGATGCCTCGGCTCTTATTTTGTTTTTGCCTGCATGATGAGGAGAAGGGGAGCAGTGAGAGGCCATTAAATACCCAAATGTTCGTAAAAATGGGCAAAAAAAAGACCGCTTACATAATAAGCGGTTACAGTTCACAATTTCTTGGAACCGTGTAGTGTTTGGATAGGAGTGGAGAGAAACCATACTGTACTTTTATTATATGTATACGGTTACATTCTGTCAATACTTTATTTAAAGAAAAATAACACCGCTTTCATCACCCGGCCTGCACTTCTCTCATAGTCTATTAATTTCCACCTGTTAGAAACTATGCTATACTGGGTTAAGTATGTTTATAGATTCCTTCCAAGTATTAGGTAACTGCTTGTTGAATAAGAGGAGACGGGCTGTGTTGTCTGTAAGGAGAATGCTGCCATTCTTCTAATTTGAAAAGGAATTGAAAGTTGGAAGCCTTAAATAACGGTGAGTTGAATATACATAGGAAGTATTGGATTTTTGTGCTGCAAATTTGAAGTAATGCCGCAACTTTTTGTTACCTGCCCGGTATAAGTAGATACGGACCGGACGGGATTACACGTGCAAGGGCGAGGAGGGCCGACTCACCATGACGGATTCCCAGTTGATCCAGTTAATCAAGCAAGGCGATACAGAATTATACTCGGAACTCATGCGACGATATCAACGCAAGATATTGGCGTTTGTGTACCACATGCTGAAGAACTCCCATATGGAGCTGATTGCCGAAGACCTCTGTTCAGAGACCTTCTACAAAGCTTTCCGGAGTCTTCATTCCTTCCGTGAAGTGGATGCTTCGTTCTCCACATGGCTGTACACCATTGCCCGCAATACAGTACTTAGTGAACTTCGTAAGAACCGTGCCGGGAATGTATCGCTTGAAGAGAGCGGATATACACCAGTGGCACCGCTTGATGTTGCCCCGGAACAGGCGGCATTACGCAAGGAACGGATGGAACTCGTCCGCGAAGCGATTAACAATCTCCCGGAGAAGCAGCGTTCCGCGCTGATTCTGCGTGAATATGATCAGATGGATTACCAGGAAATTGCCGTGATTCTGGATCAGAGTGTCAGCTCAGTGAAGTCACTGCTGTTCCGGGCAAGGAGCAGCGTCAAGCTACAGCTCGAATCCTATTTCTATGAGCCTGATGTTGAAGAGCAGGCTGAGAGGGTGTAAGGCCTATGAATTGCAGGGAAGCGCAGGATTCCATTCCACACTTATGGGACGCTCCCCCCACAGATCCCAGGCGGATTAGACTTGAGAGACATATCGCAACCTGCTCCTACTGCAGTGCCGAATGGGCGCTGTGGCAGGAGACCAGTGAGCTTATGCAGGATACAAGGTTCGATGTCAGCGATGAGCGGGCAGAAGCGATTAACAGTAAGGTAATGGAGCGGATCTATCTGGAGAGTCCCTGGCTCATGCCCGGTGACGGGAAGTCTGCGGGGAGCTCGGCAGTTTTCCGGCATCGCTTAAGCCTCTGGATTGCCTGTTTCCTAGCGGTGTTCATCTCCAGCTTCTTATATTTCACCGTGTTCAAGACCCCCTCGAATACGACGGCGGCACAGAGCGGGATCGTCGAGACAGGTGTGGCAGGCTTAACCCTGGACTGGTCTTCTTCTTATCCGGTGGAATCTGAGGGCGGCGGGATCATTGAGCCGCTGGTGGCCAACATGGGCCCTGCACATCCGCAGTACTGGATGGTATTGTCGACGCTGGGCGTCGGATTATCCATATTCCTGCTGGTCCGCCTGAACCGGTACCGCAGACAATGAGAACCCCCTTCCCGAGTATGGAGAAGAGGGTTTTTGATATTTGTTAAAAAAGAAGACATTTGTTTTCATTCGTGTTACATTATTAAGCAAACATAAAAGGGAAGGGAACGGTGATAGGCGATGCTGATCGGCTTAATACGCCATGGGCTGACGGATTGGAATGCGGTAGGTAAAATTCAGGGACAAAGTGATATTCCGCTAAATGATGAAGGCAGGCGGCAGGCTGAGATGCTGGGCGACCGGCTGCTGCAGGAGCCTTACCGCTGGGACTACTGTATTACCAGCAGCCTGTCCCGTGCAGCAGAGACCGGGAAGATTGTAGCGGCCAAGCTGGGCGTTCCATTACTTGAGCCGGATGACCGTATCCGTGAGCGTGCCTACGGCCAGGTGGAGGGCATGACGGCTGAAGCCCGTGAAACTAAGTGGGGTAAGGATTGGAAGCTGCTGTCTCTGGGACAGGAGAGCGATGAGGCGCTTCAGGTCCGGGGGCTTGCGTTCCTGGAGGATATTACGGCCCGGTTCCCGGGTAAGAATGTCCTGGTCATCTCCCATGGAGGATTCCTTGCACAGCTCTACACCGCACTCTATAAAGACAAATATTCGGAACGGCTCGGCAATCTCTCACTGACGATTCTGGAGAAAAAAGAGCAGGAATGGAATCCGTTACTGTACAACTGTACCCGTCATATTTTACAAAAACAGCATTAACCCGACCCTTCGGGTTATTTTTTTTGCGGCAAAAGGAATAAAAAGGGCTGTATTTCCCATAATGGTAGTAAAACAGTGAGGCGATGAGAGATGAATCTGGCGGATATGCTCACTTATGCAGACATTAGTCAGCTTACCGCCATTGCGGGACGCTACCAGTGTGAGTGCAAACGGAATTCCAAACATGATTTGATTCAGAGTATCTTGATCACCTTGGGCAGCCGGGAGTTCATGGAGTCCCATATTAAGGGGAGTTCCCCGGGAGAGCTGCGTTTGCTGAACAGTCTGCTCTTTGATGAACGCAGCCACTTCAGCCTGGAGGATCTGCTGGCCGCTGCCCGGCAAGCCTCCTTCGATGCTCCGCCCGGCAAAAGCGGGGACTACCGCGAGCTGGTCAGCCGGCTTAAGAATAGCGGCTGGCTGTTCAGCGGAGCTTCCCAGCAGAGCCGGTATCAGTTCCAGGTGCCGCTGGATTTGAAGAAGCGCTTCCGTGAACAGATGGCCCAGCATTTGCAGGAACGGATTGTTCCTAACCCGGAGCCTTCAGTGTACAGGGGGGAGGGGGATTTGCTGGCCGGAGACCTGCTGCTGTTCCTGCGGTATGTGAAGGAGAATGAGCCTGAGCTGAACCAGGAAGGTGCGCTCTATAAACGCAATCAGCAGGGAGTGATGAATGCGCTGCAGATTGCGGAGCCTTTGCTCGGCAAGGGAGGCTGGAGATTCGGTTACGGCAGGGCCTGTGAGCATTATCCGCCGAGATTTGCCCTGCTGTACGATTATGCCCGCCACCGCCGCTGGATCTCCGAGGAAGGCTACAGGCTGCAGCTTACAGCCGCAGGCGAGCAATTTCTGGCGGAGGGGAAATTGGAAAAGCTGATGCAGTTATTCTCCTTTTGGTTAAGACTGTATAAAGGGGCTATTCCCAACTTGCCTTCGCTGGTCTACTGGATCAGTCTAAGTGCGGGCAGATGGGTGACCACAGACTCGCTGTCAGAGGGAATCGGATGGCTGATCAAGCCCTTTTATTACGACGATGCCGCTTCCATTCTGGAACAGCGCGTCTTGCGGATGATGCTGCATCTGGGCATGCTTAAGCTTGGTGAGGAACCCGCAGGAACAGTAGTCATGATGACACCCTGGGGATGTGAGGCGGCTGTGCCGAAGCATCTGCTCAGGTAAGGGGGAGAGAGATGCGGATTGTCTATGGGAGTTACATACCGCAGCTTGACGAATCAGTCTATGTGGCGGAAGGCGCTAAGCTCGTTGGCGATGTAAGAATAAGCAAACAATCCAGTGTCTGGTTCAACGCCGTACTTCGCGGTGACCTGGCGCCAGTGATTATCGGGGAACGCTGCAATATCCAGGACGGTGTGGTCGGCCATGTGGCGGAAGGATTGCCGCTGGTGCTGGAGGATGACATCTCGGTCGGGCACTCAGCAATCATCCACGGCTGCCGGATAGGCAAGGGCACATTAATCGGAATGGGTGCAATTGTACTGAACGGAGCAGAGATTGGTGAATATGCTTTAGTAGGAGCCGGCTCCGTTGTAACCGAGAACACAATCATTCCTCCGTACACGCTCTCCTTGGGCACACCGGCCAAAGTGATCCGTGAATTGACTGAGCAGGATCTGCTGAGGATGGCACGCACAAGTGAAAGCTATGTGAAAAAGGCATTAGAATACGGAATTTCTTAAACAGCGGAGGTGTATCGAATGGACAAAATGAAGGCTACTTATGAAGTGATGCTGGGGCTGGCTGCGGAAATGGTGTGGGATGAAGCGTTAAGAAAGCGTCGTACCGACATGTTGTACCGGAAGATCGACACGGCGCTGGCTGCCGGTGATGAGGCGGCTTTCCGAAATCTGACTGAAGAACTGAAAAGTTTGGCATAGGAAATGCGCTTGGCGCATTTCTTTTTTTTGACTTGGCGTGAGCCGTGGACCCCTTTAATCCAGAATTAAAGATTGCCAAGCCGTACACACTTGTTTATGATGCTTTTAAAGTAAGAATGCTTGCTGCGGGATGCGGCTAAAGGGGGCGAATCTATGAAATTCAGTGATTTTGACAGGAGAGCCTGGGAGACCGATGGATCATACTATGATACCTGCATTATTCCGTATAGCGGTCTTCAGGGCACAGAGACTCCGCCGGAGACGGTAGCGCTACTTGAACGGCAGCGTGATTTCCTGGAATTGGCCGAAAAGCCGTACAAGGGGAGGGTCGTGACTTATCCGGCGGTACAGTATGCAGGGCCTGGAATGACAGCTCTTATGAATGATCTTTGCCGAAAAGTCAAATCCAGCGGCTTCCAGTATGCGATTGTGATGTCTGCCAATGAGGGGCTGCGCAGGGAGGAGGTTTTTGAAAGCGATTTACTCCTTTGCCTGCCTGAGATAGCATCCGATTCCAGAGCTTCGGTAAGCGCGCATGTGCGGGGTGAAATCCAAGCCTTGTGGCAGAATGGAAAATGAGTTAAATGTGACGGAAAATCAACAATTATTCAAAAAACAGCCTTAAACGCCTGTCACAATTTAGACAATATTCTTGACGGGTTTTAGACCCTAAGCTATGATTAGGATGAAGTTATATGAACTGTGATATATTTCATTGAAAACGGAATTTTTACCTAAAATACCTATGCAACAACTCTGCAGGTGCCTTCTCACATTTTGAAAAGGGGGTTACATACAGTATGAGCAGTCTTAATGAAGAAGAAGAGTCACTTCCGCAAGAACCGCCCAGCCGAAACGAGATGTCACGCAGACAGTTTTTGACCTACACTCTAGGAGGGGCTACCGCCTTTATGGGTGCCGGAGTTATCTTGCCGATGGTCCGGTTTGCTGTAGATCCGATTCTGCAGAAAAAAGGCGAGGGAGAATTCATCAAGGTAGCGGAAGCGTCCAAGATTACAGAAGAGCCCCAGGAGTTCACCTTCGAGCTTCCGCAGCAGGACGGATGGTATGCCAGTACAGCTATGCTTACGGCGTGGATTCGTAAAGACGCGAACGGAGATATTTATGCGCTTTCACCGATCTGCAAGCATCTGGGCTGCACCGTAGGCTGGAATAACAACAAGGCGCATCCCGATGAATATCATTGCCCTTGCCATGGCGCCCGTTATACGAAGCAGGGCCGGCAACTGGCCGTGGCTGCCAAGCCGCTGGACCAGTACACCACCAAGATTGACGGAGGCTGGGTATATCTCGGTGAAATCGTCCCTAATACTGTTTCGGCGAAGGAGGCGTGAACGGCGTGTTCAAAAACGTATATAACTGGATTGACGAACGTCTGGATATTACACCGATCTGGAGAGATGTTGCCGACCACGAGGTCCCCGAGCATGTCAATCCCGCACACCACTTTTCAGCCTTTGTCTACTGCTTCGGCGGACTGACCTTCTTCATCACTGTAATTCAGATTCTGTCAGGGATGTTTCTGACCATGTATTATGTCCCGGATATCATTAATGCCTACGCCAGTGTGGAATATCTGCAGACCAAGGTCGCCTTCGGTAAAATCGTCCGCGGCATGCATCACTGGGGCGCGAGCCTCGTCATTGTCATGATGTTCCTTCATACGATGCGGGTGTTCTTCACCGGTTCGTATAAGGCCCCGCGCGAGATGAACTGGGTAGTGGGGATGCTGATTTTTTTCGTCATGCTGGGACTGGGACTGACCGGTTACCTGCTTCCGTGGGATAATAAGGCGTACTTCGCCACCAAGGTTACGCTGGAGATCGCCAATTCGGTTCCGTTCATGGGGCCGGTGCTCAAGGAGCTGATGCAGGGCGGCAATATTGCCGGTGCTGAGACGCTGACCCGGTTCTTCGCCTTACATGTATTCTTCCTCCCGGCGGTTCTGCTTATACTGCTTGTCGGGCACTTCATTATGATCCGCAGACAAGGCATATCCGGTCCGCTGTAAAATAACGTTTAGGAGGCACGGTCATGGCACACGGAGACGACTCCAAAGAGAAGGTGGTATTCGTCGGGGATTCCCGGGTCCGCAGAGGAAACGGGTTCATAACCCCGCCGGATTATACGGCGTATCCGGGCAAATCGGAAGCCTTTATCCCTAACTTTCTGCTTAAGGAATGGATGGTTGGTGTAGTAGTGCTGGTGGGAATTCTGGTTTTGACCCTCTCGGAGCCGGCTCCACTCGGGTTCCCTGCCAATCCGGCAGCAACGGTAATTCCGATTCCTGACTGGTATTTTCTTTTCCTCTATCAGTATTTGAAGCTTCCTTATGCATCAGGTGACTATATCGTGCTGGGAACGCTTGGTGTGACTGGGGTGGCCTTCGGGGCGCTGCTGCTGGCGCCTTTCCTGGATACCGGCCCGGAGCGGCGGTTCTATCGCAGACCGATTGCATCCTCGCTGATGTTCCTGTCCCTCGCAGCAATCGTCTACTTGACCAACACAGCCTGGACAGAATACAAGCATGAGATGGCTGAGACCGGCCAGATTCCAGAGGATGTACAGCGTGAGGAGAAGGCTGCCGAGAATAAGGCCGCAGGCTTGCCAACCACAAGTGCCGTCAAGCCGAAAGCTATTGCCATTGTGGACAAGGATGATCCGGCGATGGCACTCTATAAGCAAGCAACCTGTATAACCTGCCATGCGGTAGATATGAAGGGCTCCGGCAGTATTCCCTCGCTGCGAGGTGTCGGTGACAGTCATGATAAGGCGGCGATTCTTACTATTATAAAAGAAGGTAAGGGCCAGATGCCGCCAATGGTTGAGACGGCTATGGGAGCAGGGCTGACCGAGCAGGATATCGATGAGCTGGCCGGCTGGCTTGCCAAACAAAAAAGCGGACAGTAAAATAACAGTAACGCAGGACCTGATCGTGTATGCGCTCAGGTCTTTGTTATGTCATGAAGCTGCTACAGTCGGGGGGAAGTTGTTCGTATGACGGGTCATTGGTTTGAGAAGTTATTTAGGGACCGAAGAATAATATGGCTGCTGTTTATCGTGAATCTGCTCGGAACGGTCTACGGATATATGTGGTATGGCAACCAGCTCACGTTCACAGCGCAGACTGAACCGCTCTGGCTCCTGCCGTTTGTTCCCGACAGCCCTACGGCCAGCCTGTTCTTCACAGCTGCATTGCTGCTGTTACTCTATCCGCCAAGAGGGCTTACAGGAACGCTGGTGCGTGAGCTGATTGAAGCGTTGGCTGTCCTAACCTCTGTGAAGTACGGGATATGGGCGGTGAGTATCATTGTAGCCGGCGGTTATCAGGGGGATTCGATCACCTGGAAGGACTGGATGCTGATGATCTCCCATACCGGAATGGCTGTAGAAGCCCTGATCTATGCCCGCTTCTTCACCTTCCGGAGGATGCTGCCAGTGGCGCTTGCGTGGACGTTCGCTAACGATATAGTGGATTATTCACAAGGCGTGTATCCATGGCTGCCCTCGGTGCTTGATGATGATCTTATCGCTGTTCAGTACTCCACCATGGGGCTTACGCTGTTCAGTATGGCCGCTGCCTGGCTGTTCTGCGGCCGGACAAGGCGTCCGGCACTTCCGGACAGCACTGCCGTGAAGCGCTGACCTCTGTTCTAACTCTTGTCCTTCCGCCATACATTAAGGTGGGAGGGATGTCTTATGCCGCGCAGAAAAGTATTCATACTGTCAGCAATCCTGCTGTGCTGCTTGCTGGCCGGTATCAGCGGAGGCCGTGTTCAGGCTGAAGCAGGGGATGCTGCTGTAGACCAGGGAAGTACAGCTTACATAGAAGCAGCTGGAAGTGTACCCAGTGATCCCGCTGCACTCACGGCCAGAAGCGGAGCACAGCGGCTGGAGCAGGCTGCGGAAGCTCTGTACGGCTATGTGCTCGAAGGCGATGTGCTGAAGGCCCGCAAGGAAGCAGAGGAAATCTCACAGATCTTCATCTCCTCGTCCTTTGAAGGGATGACCTCAGTGGAGGGGGTCAATGCACTCTCGTCCGTCATTCTGGATATGAAGTCGGCACTGGCTGCGGCCCAGCCGTCCCCGGAGAGATGGGAAGCGGCCGCGGCGAAGCTGCGGCTTGCCGCCAACAGCCTGAATCACCCCCGCCAGCCCATGTGGCTGCAATACTACAAGCTGGTCCGTGAGGATTTGAACGATATGGAGCAAAGCGCCGCCGCGGGTGATCTGAAGGGCTGGACAGCGGCGCTGGCAAGACTTCAGAGCCGGTATGCGAATATCCGGCCTGCGGTGATCATCTCCCGGCCTGCTGAGACGGTGAATACCTTTGATTCCTGGCTGTCTTACGCAGGAGGGGTGGCAGGCTCGGAGCAACCCGTGGAACGGGCCCGCCTGCTGGAGATTGTGTCCTATGGACAGGATGCAGCAAGAGTGATGTTCGGCAAGGACCGGAACGAGCCGGTCTTGTCGCTGCCGCTGGCTCCGCAGCAATACGGGGGCTGGGCTCTGCTGGCTGGCGCGTTTATCCTTACGGTGCTGGCGTATACGGCTTACTGTAAGTACCGCGGCCAGAAGCGGGATTTGAAGACCGTGTAGGGTAGAGCGGAGGTAACAGAGGATACAAAGAGGGCGGACCCCACAAGCAGCCAGTGCCGGCTTGTGGGGTCCGCCCTTATGTGTGTATAGATCAGGTCTCCCGGAAGCCTTCGCCGTGAACATCATGAACGTCGCTGATAATGACGAAGGCCTTCGGGTCCACCGACTTTACCAGCAGGCTGAGCCTGCGGATCTCCTGTCTGGAGACCACGCAGTAGACCATGTGCTTGGCCTGCTTCGAATAGGCACCGATTGCCGGGATTAAGGTAACACCGCGATCCATTTCTACGGTGATCAGCTCGGCAATCTGCGGCGCCTCGTCGCTGATGATGGTGAAGGCTCTGGCGGCGTAGGCCCCTTCCTGAATGAAATCAATTACACGTGAGGCGATGAAGACTGCCACGAGAGTATATAATATTTTTTCGCGGGGAATGTAGAGCAGGGAAGCCCCGATAATAATGATATCCACAGCCAGAATAATCTGCCCCATACTCCAGCCGAACTTGCGTCCAAGTATCCGTGCAACAATATCTACACCCCCGGTGGTGCCCCCGAAGCGGAAGACAATCCCCAGACCCAGACCCAGAGTGACCCCTGCATATAATGAAGCAAGAATAAAATCATGCTCGGTGCTGAACGTTACAATCCAGCCCGCCTTGATCATCCGCTCAAATAACCAGAGGAAGAAAGACAGAGAGCCGATGCCGAGTCCGGTATAGACGATCTGATTCGCCCCGAGCACCTTCCAGCCGAGCAGAAAGAGCGGGAGGTTGAGCAGCAGTGTCGTTAAGAAGATAGGGATGTCAAAGGCGTAATTGAGCAGGATGGTAATCCCGGTAACTCCGCCCTCCATCAGCTGGTTGGGAATGATGAAATACAGTAGTCCGAATGCGTAGATGGCCGTACCCAGCATGATGGGAGCCACTGTTTTGCTGACTGTGCTGATTTTAATGGATGAACTCATATAATCCCTCGCCTACGCCTCTAAATGGGCAATTTATATGTAATGATCCCCCCGGAGAGCACGTAAGCTCCAGGAGGCATTGCAAAAAAGATTTGTCTTCAAAACGTCTTTACGATAACATAGGGGCAAACAGAAGGCAAGAACACACGGGGGTGAAAGGGAAATTTATGGATAAAAGTCTTGGTGACATACAGTGTGAAGTAGATGCCTACATCTCACAGTTTAAAGAAGGTTATTTCAGTCCGCTGTCCATGCTGGCCCGGATGTCCGAGGAAGTTGGCGAGCTGGCCCGTGAAGTCAACCATCAATTCGGCGAGAAGCCGAAAAAAGCGGATGAAGCCGATAATTCGATTGAGCTGGAGCTGGGCGACATTCTCTTTATTACCGTTTGTTTCGCCAATTCACTCGGTATCGACTTAACTGAGGCGCATAATAAGGTTATGCACAAATTCAATACGCGTGATGCCGGCCGCTGGACGCCTAAAAACACCGATTAGGCCTATGCTACATATGCTGTACCAAACGAACGGGTTTTAGCCGTAAGGATGGTGAGGATATGGATCATAATGATTATGTAAAAGCGGCCTACCGCTCAATACTCCGCAGTGACTTTGCTGAGGCCATCACCTTGTTCGAAGCGGCCATTGCGGCTAGTCCGGACGATGCGGAAGTCAGATACCGCTGCTCTATTACCTATGCCCGCAGCGGCATGCTGGACAAAGCGCTTGAACATGCTATAGCCGCACGCCGGCTGGATGGGACCAAACCGGATTATCAGCTGCATCTGCAGCATCTGCAGGCTCTTAAGCTTGTGCAGGAAGCGAAGCGGCTGCTGGAGGATGAAGCAGCGGACAGTGTGAATCCGTACCATCCGATTACGCTGCTGAAGGAAGCTGTATCGCTTGACCCTCTCTACGGGGATGCTTATGTATGGCTGGCGATTGCGCACAGCCGGATGAATGAACATCTGCAGGCGATTGCGGTATTGAAAGAAGTTATGTCGCTGCACCCGGATGACAGCGGCCTACGTCTGCTGATGAAGGATCTGCAGAAATCGCTGCAACAATATATACAATAATAACAGAGCCAGGGAAAGCGGGGAGAATTCATTTGAGTGACAAGATCAGGATTGTTGTTTCCGGAGCCGGAGGCAGAATGGGCAAAGAGGTTGTGAAGCTGGTATTGCAGGATGATGAACTCGAGCTGGCAGCAGCGGTTGATCGCTCTGCACATGGCAGTGATGCCGGCCGTCTGGTTGGCCTTGAGGATTGTGGTGTGCTTGTAACTTCGGATCTGGAGACTGCGCTTGCAGATACAGCTGCCGATGTAATGGTAGATTTTACGATTCCACAGTCTGCATACAGCAATACTGCGCTGGCGGTCAAGTACGGCGTCCGTCCGGTTATCGGAACCACTGGCTTCACGCCGGAGCAGATCGCCGGGCTGGACAAGCAATGCCAGGAGCAGGGAATCGGCGGACTGATTGCGCCTAACTTCTCCATCGGCGCGATTCTGCTGATGAAATTCGCTGCCCAGGCCGCAAAGTATTTCCCTCATCTCGAAATTATCGAATATCACGGAGACCAGAAGCTGGATGCTCCGTCAGGAACAGCGATTAAGACGGCAGAGATGATCTCTGAGGCGCGGCAGGAGCTTCGCCAGGGACATCCCGAAGAAGAAGAGCTGATTGAAGGCTCGCGCGGCGGGTATTATAACGGCTTCCGTATTCACAGTGTGCGTCTTCCGGGCGTTTTTGCCCAGGAGGAGGTTGTATTCGGCGGGTTCGGACAGTCGCTGAAGATCCGTCATGACTCCTATGAGCGTGCGGGTTATATGCCTGGAGTCAAGCTCGGGATTCAAAAGGTGATGGGTTATACCGGCTTGATTTACGGTTTTGAGCATTTTATAGAATAGACGGGGAGAGAAACAGAATGTTGAAAATTGCTTTTATCGCACATGACCGCAAAAAAGATGAAATGGTTAATTTCGTAACTGCTTATGAGCATGTCTTTGAAGGGCATAAGTTATTCTCCACCGGAACCACGGGCCAGCGTATCATGGAAGTGACCAAGCTCTCCATTCACCGCTACATGTCCGGGCCGCTTGGCGGCGACCAGCAGATTGGCTCGATGGTCGCTACGGATGAGCTGGATTTGATTATTTTCCTGCGTGATCCGCTGATGGCCCAGCCGCATGAACCGGATATTACGGCGCTGCTTCGTCTGTGTGATGTGTACGGGATTCCGGTGGCCACGAATATTGCTACAGCGGAAATTCTGGTGAAGGCTATCGACCGGGGAGATTTCGGCTGGCGTGAGCTGGTACATAAATACAAGCCGGGTGTGGACGAGTCATGAAGCTTGACATCCTGGTATTCGGGGCGCATGCGGATGATGCCGAGATCGGCATGGCAGGCACAATTGCCAAGCATACTGCCGCCGGCTTCAAAGTGGGAATGTGCGATCTGACCCGGGCAGAGATGTCCTCAAACGGAACGGTGGAGCTTCGGGAACAGGAGGCTCAGCAGGCTGCCGCAGTGCTGGGCGCGGTGGTGCGGACCAATCTGGGACTGCCTGACCGTGGACTGTATATGACAGAGGACCATCTGGCGGCTGTCACAGCGGAAATCCGCCGTTATGCTCCGTCCATGGTATTTGCCCCTTACTGGGAAGACCGCCATCCCGACCATATTGCCTGCAGTAAGCTGGTGGAGGAAGCGGTATTTAATGCGAAGCTCCGCAGATATATGCCGGACAAGCCTGCGATTCCTGAGCCCGAGTTATATTTCTACTTCATTAATGATCTTGGACGGACGGATCTGATCGTCGATGTGACTGCGCAGTATCCGCTGAAGGAGCAGGCATTGTCCTGCTATCGTTCCCAATTTGGACTCGCTCCGGGTGAAGATGCCGTTGCAACGCCATTGACGGAAGGGTATATCGAGCGCGTCCGTTCCAGAGACATGCTGCTCGGCCAGCGGAGGCTCATTCGTTATGCCGAAGGGTTCGCCGGCAAGGTTCCGTATACGGTAGATCTGTTTAGTACTGTCCGCAAATAAAGCGTCACTCGACATTGCCCGGAAAACAACTATAATTAATTCATAACGTTACTTGAAGTAATAGACTTAGTTTAAATGAAGGGGCGGAGCTATGGAGCGGCTTAAGATAGGCATCACCTGTTATCCGTCTCTTGGCGGCTCGGGCGTGGTGGCAACTGAACTGGGCAAGCTATTGGCCGAAAAAGGTCATGAGGTCCACTTTATCACCCACAGCATCCCGTTTCGGCTGGGAACGTTTCAGAAGAATATTTTCTACCATGAGGTAGAGGTTAACGATTATTATGTGTTCCGCTATCCGCCATATGATCTGGCGCTGGCGACCAAGATGGCGCAGGTAGCCAAAATGCAAAATCTGGACCTGTTCCATGTGCATTATGCGGTTCCGCATGCGGTATGTGCTTATCTGGCCAAGCAGATCCTAGGTAATGATATCAAAGTGGTTACCACGCTGCATGGTACGGATATTACAGTGCTGGGCCAGGACGAATCCCTGAAGGATCTGATCCGGCTGGGCATTAACGAGAGTGATGCGGTGACCGCCGTCTCCCGTGATCTGATTAAGGAGACCCGCAAGGCGCTTGATATTACGCGTGAAATTGATCTGACTTATAATTTCGTAGATAAGCGTGTCTATTATCCCCGGGATGTTACGGATCTGCGCGGCGACTTCGCGGCCCCGGATGAGAAGATTCTCATGCATATCAGTAATTTCCGTCCGGTCAAGCGGGTGAGTGATGTGGTGGATGTGTTCGCCAAGGTGAACCGGCAGGTACCTTCCAAGCTGCTGTTGGTCGGAGAGGGACCTGACCTGCCGAAAATTCAAGCCAAGATCAGCGAGATGGGGCTCGACGATCATGTCCGCTTCCTGGGCAAGCAGGACGAGATTGCCCAGGTAATCTCCCTGGCGGACCTGCTGCTGCTGCCTTCTGAGAAGGAGAGCTTCGGGCTTGTTGCCCTGGAAGCTATGGCCTGCGGCGTTCCGACCATTGGCTCACAGGCCGGTGGTATTCCGGAGCTGATCCAGCATGGCAAGACCGGATTCCTTGCGCCGGTCGGCGATACGGAATCCATGGCAAAGTATGCCGTCCGGCTGCTCTCGGATGAGGCGATGGCTGAGAGCTTCCGGCACGCCTGCCTGGAGCGGTCCTGCAATGATTTCAGCAGAGATATGATCACTAATCAATATGAAGATATCTATTACCGTGTGCTCGGGCGCAAGGTATCCGGGTTAGACCCGATCCTGGGGTAAGGAGTACGTTATGGAATGGAGAATGGCACCACCCGGCATGGCTGAAGCCGCCGGGACTGTTGTTGCAGGCCTGCTGGCAGGCGGTCATGAAGCTTATTTCGTCGGCGGCTGCCTGCGCGATGAGCTGCTGGGCCGTCCGGTGCATGATATAGACATCACTACCTCCGCGCTGCCGGAGGAGGTAATGGCCCTGTTTCCGCGCTGCGTCCCTACCGGACTGGCGCATGGCACGATCACTGTGCTGCAGGAGGGCTACAGCTTAGAGGTTACAACTTACCGGACGGAGAGCGGCTATGCCGATCACCGGCGTCCGGAGCATGTCGTATTCGTCAGGGATGTGCGGGAGGATCTCCGCCGCCGTGACTTCACGATCAATGCCATCTGCTGCGGCCTTGACGGCGAGCGGATTGACCCTTTCGGCGGGGAGCAGGATCTTCAGCTCCGGATGATCCGCTGTGTAGGCGAAGCGGAGGAACGCTTCGAAGAGGATGCGCTGCGGATGCTCCGCTGCGTACGTTTTGCTTCTGTGCTGGATTTCGCGATTGCGAAGAATACCTGGCGCGGTCTGCTGCGCCAGCGTGACAAGCTGGCGCATATTGCTGTGGAGCGGGTGCGCGCCGAGGTGGAGCGCATCCTGGAAGGCCCGCATCCGCAGCGCGGGCTGGGGCTCCTGCTGCGCAGCGGCCTGCTGCCGCGCGGCAAAGCGCCGTTCCCTTGGACCGGCCGTGACCTGGCGGCTGCCGCCGCCCGCCTCGCCGGTCTCGGGAACCTGGAGAGCGCCCGCCTGCGCTGGGCGCTCCTGCTGCATGCCCTGGGCTCATCGGCGGCTTCCGCCGATGAGCTCCTGCGGGCATGGACGTTCCCGGGGGCGACGCGCACTGGCGTCGTCGCCGTGCTCCGCGTCCGAGAAGCCTGGGACGCGGCGTTGTCTTCGGCGCGGCCGGAGGCTTCCGGCGCCGGGGAGCGGCTGCGGCGGCGGTGGATCGCCGCCGTGCTGGGCCATGGCCAGTCAGCCGCCGAAGGGTGGCTGACGCTGCTTGAGGCGGCGGGGGCTGACGCCGCGCCCGCGACTGGCGCAGGTGCGACCGGTCCGGCCGCAGACGTCCCTGCCACAGCCGCAGTCGCACCTGCCGCGACCGCATGCGTCCTTGTTGCAGACGCTGGCGCCCCTGCCACGTCGGCAGACGTCCCGGACGCCCCCGCAATGGCCGCAAGCAGCATCCCCCCTGTCACCACCCGCCTCCTGCGGTCCTGGACCGCAGAGATGCCGATCCGCACGCTAGCTGAGCTGGCGGTGAGCGGACATGAGGTGACAGCGGTGCTGGAGAAGCGTCCCGGCCCGTGGCTGGGCGTATTGCTGCACCAGCTTCTTCTGGCTGTCGCGGCGGGTGACCTTGCCAATGACAACCAATTACTGCTGGAAGCAGCGCAAAGGATGGATAGAGATGAATAGCGGTCATGCGCAGCGTCCCGGCGTCTTGAAGCGGGAGGCGTTCGTACCCGGCTGGACCAAGGGGATTCAGCGGCTGGATACTGTCGGTTCCACACAGGAGGAAGCCAAAATACTAGCCGAGGGCGGCGCCCCGGAGGGAACGACGGTTATGGCCGAAGCGCAGACCGGCGGGCGCGGGCGGATGGGCCGTAAATGGCACTCCCCCCATGGCAAAGGAATCTGGATGAGCCTGGTGCTGCGTCCTAATCTGCCGCTTGCCTTGACTCCGCAGCTGACGCTGCTTGCCGGAGTGGCTGTCTGCACAGCGATCCGTGAGGTTACCGGAGTGCCAGCCGGCATCAAGTGGCCGAATGACCTGCTGGCCGGCGGCCGCAAAATCTGCGGAATCCTGCTGGAATCCTCGCTTCGGGAAGGCGGGCTGCATTATTGTATCGCCGGTATCGGCATTGCTGCCAATCTGACCGAAGAGGACTACCCGGAGGAGCTACGCGGGATTGGTACATCGCTGCTGATTGAAGGCGGGGGCATTCCTGTAGACCGCATGAGGCTTGCGAAAGCTGTGCTGGAGGAGCTCGAATATCTATACCGGGTATATCTGGAGCAAGGCTTCCAGCCCGTGAAGCAGCTGTGGGAGTCGATGTCGGTGACACTGGGGCGGCAGGTTTGGGTGAACACTCCCCAAGGCCGCACCGAGGCTACTGCTGTCGGGCTGAGCGACAACGGCGGGCTGCTGTTGCGCAACGAATCCGGTGAGGTAGTGAGCGTACTGTCCGGTGAAATCGAAATGATCTAGGTGTGTCAACAAGGCCGCTCCTCAAAACCAAGAGGGCGGCCATGTCATATTTTAAGGTTTTTATTTTTGTCCTTTTTTGGTATACTGTCAATAAGAGGCGGCATCGCACAGCGAGCTGTACTCCTGCAATTGTATCTTTTAACAGGACATTGTTTACCGGATGTACCTTCATAACTGGATGTAACGGTTACGTTGGATTCTGCTCTGAGCCGTAAGGACCGAGACAGAAGGGACGATCGCGAGTGACTCTTTTTTGCCCTTCGGACCTATTTAGCGGACTAATGCTAAAGGGTTTTTTTGTTTGCGCGGAGAACGCGTATTTTATGGAAAAGGGGAATGAGAGCAAATGGCAGACAAACACGCACTGAATATTATCAAAATGAAAAAAATGAAAACGGATGGTGTGCCCTTAAGCATGATCACCGCTTATGATTACCCTTCAGCCCTGCTGGCTGAGGAAGCAGGAATTGACCTGATTCTGGTCGGCGATTCCCTAGGGAACGTCGTGCTTGGTTATGACACCACGCTGCCGGTTACCATAGAGGATATGGTCTACCATACCCGGTCGGTGAAGCGCGGAGCGCCTAATACTTTTATAGTGGCTGATATGCCGTTCATGACCTACCACGGAAGCGTGGATGAGACCTTGCGCGGTGTGCGCAGACTGATGCAGGAAGGCCAGGCCCATGCGGTCAAAATGGAAGGCGGCCTCGAAATCTGCTCTGCAGTGTCTTCTGTTGTAGCAGCCGGAGTTCCGGTCCTTGGCCATATCGGCCTGACCCCGCAGTCGGTCAATATGATCGGCGGCTACCGGATTCAGGGGAAGGATGCCAAGGATGCACAGCGGCTGATGGACGAAGCGAAGGCGCTGGAAGCGGCCGGGGCCTTCGGCATTGTGCTGGAGCTGGTCACGGAGGAAGTGGCAGAAGCCATCTCCAAGGCTGTCAGCATACCGACTATAGGCATTGGTGCCGGGCGTTACTGTGACGGACAGGTTCTGGTATTCCATGATGTCCTGCGGTATGCCTCTCCTTACCGGGAGAAAAAGTTCGTCAAAACCTACGCCGATGTCGGTTCTCTGATCCGTGAAGGCATCACCAGCTACGTTCAGGAAGTGAAGGACCGCTCGTTCCCTGCGCAAGAGCATGTGTTTAGCGCGGATGAGACCGTCCTGGAATCTTTATACGGCAATGCCGGCAAAGGAGCGAAATAAAATGAGAGTCATCCGAACAATTGTTGAACTGCGCGAAGCGCTTGAATATATGCGTCAAGGGGGCCATGGCCCAGTTGGTTTTGTGCCCACCATGGGATATCTGCACGAAGGACATGCCAGTCTGCTGCGTAAAGCAGGGGAGAAGAGCGGCACAGTGGTGATGAGTATTTTTGTCAATCCGCTGCAATTTGGCCCGAATGAGGATTTTGCTTCCTATCCACGGGATGAACAGCGTGATTTGGAGCTGGCTGAACGTGAAGGTGCGGACCTGGTGTTCATCCCCAGTGTCGAAGAGATGTACCCGCAGCCGATCCGCACAGGCGTAACGGTCTCCTCGCTGACCACACAGCTCTGCGGCGCTTCGCGTCCGGGACATTTTGACGGAGTAACTACAGTGGTCAGCAAGCTGTTTCATATCGTGCAGCCGGATTACGCCTTCTTCGGACTGAAGGATGCCCAGCAGGTAGCCGTTCTCCGCCGGATGGTGTCTGACCTTAACATGAACGTGGACATTATCGCCTGTCCTATTGTGCGCGAGGAAGACGGGCTGGCGCTTAGCTCCCGCAATGTCTATCTGAGCAGCGAGGAGCGCAGACAGGCGCTGGTATTGTCGCGTTCCCTGCGCGAAGTGCGTCAGGCTATGGAAGAGGGCAGCATTCGTACGGTAGAGGAAGCACGGAGCCTGCTGGTCTCGGTCATTTCTGAATCGCCGCTTGCAGTCATTGATTATGCTGAGATTCTAACCTTCCCTGATCTGGAAGAGCTGGAAGGCGGCAGCAGGCTGACGGATGCGGGCGGAGAGGTTATAATAGCTCTGGCCGTGAAGTTCGGCAGAACCCGTCTGATTGATAATAATGTATTTATTCCTAAGGAGGCACACGCTCTTGTTTAGACATATGATGAAATCCAAGATCCACCGGGCAACGGTCACTGAAGCCAATCTCAATTATGTGGGCAGCATTACCATTGATGAGGAACTGATGGAAGCCGCAGACCTGCTGGAGAACGAGAAGGTGCAGATCGTGGACAATAATAACGGTTCCCGTCTGGAGACTTATGTCATTCCCGGCCCGCGCGGCAGCGGCGTCATCTGTCTGAACGGGGCGGCGGCGCGGCTGGTACAGCCCGGCGATACCGTGATTATTATTTCTTACGCTATGATGTCCTCCGAGGAGCTGGCGGCGCACAAGCCGACTGTAGTGTTCGTAGATGCGGGCAACAAGCCAGTGAAGCTGGCGGATCATGAGATTCACGCTACAATTGCCTGAATTCCTTACTTTGAGCCATGTAATCAATGGCAGGGATGAAGACACCTGTACTTGTGAAAAATGAAGGCAGGCAAGCTTAAGCTGACTTCATTATCAGTAAGGGTGGGATGTCCGGTGTTTCAACATTTATTTGCTGAGATGAACAAGATGCTTCAGGAGATCCAAACCGACTTCCCTACTGCGGAGGGTGACCGCCGAAGCGACCTTTTATCCAAGTATAATATGCTCCACCGAATCAGTGATAATGTAATGGATGAGTGGCTGGTCTTTGCCGAGAAGCTGAGCGAGTTCCGGGAACAGGCGGATTTCCAGGCTCCGCCTGAGGAACTGCCGGAGGAAGAAGCGCCTGAGCTTGGGATGGATGCTTTTGTCAGGGGACAGGGCTATTACAAGCTGCTAATGTACCGCAAGTGCATTGAACAGTTCCGTGAGGTTACGGCACAATATCCGGACAGCCTCGCTGCCCGCCTGTATCTGGCCATGGCTTACCTCCAGGAGGGGGAAGGCGAGATTGCCTGGGGACATCTGGACCACATGCTGGGCCTGATCCGTGAGGTGAAGCTGAAGGCGATGATCTATAATGCGCTGGGCTGTATCCGGGCTTCCCAGGAACGTTTTAAAGAAGCCAGTGAGCTGTTCAGCCTGTCGCTGCTGCATGACCCTGATCTGCCGGAGCCGAGCGTTAATCTGGAGGTGTGCCGCAGGCGGGGCGGGAAGCTGGAGTTTGGCCATCAGCTGGTTTCGCTTTTATAACTTATCCTCGGTTTCTTTAGGCGATGCGTCCCACTTCCCGGGGGTGTGCATCGCCTTTTTTCGTAACTTCTGTTATGCTGATAAAGAGTCTCAAGTGAAAGGGAATAGAACTTATAATGAAATTTGCCGTGCTTGATTTTGAAACTACGGGAACCCAATCTGTGGGAGAGATCATCCAGGTTGGCCTTGCCATTATAGAAGAAGACGGGAAGATCTCCCGGGTGTATGGTTCCTACGTCAAGCCCGGAGCGCCAATCCCTCCTTTTATTACGGGCCTGACCGGAATTACAGACAGTGATGTACAGGATGCGCCGGAGCTCGATGAGATGATGATGGAGCTGGTGCCGCTGCTGGATGATGTGGTCCTCGTCGGACACAATGTTGCGTTTGATTTTCATTTTTTGCAGAATGCGCTGGACCGCTGCGGCTATCTGCCGTTTCAGGGGCGTATTCTGGATACGATCGATTTTCTCAAAATATGCTTTCCCTCGCTGAGCACCTATCAGTTAGGCGCGGTAAGCAGCCACTTCGGCATTACGCATGACCGTCCCCATCAGGCGGACAGCGATGCGCTTGCCACGGCTATTGTGCTGCTCAAATGTCTGGAAGAGCTGCACAGTCTGCCGCTGCTGACCATTCAGCGCCTGAATGAGCTGTTCGCGGACGAAGACAGTGATATGGCCTGGTATTTCGACGGTCTGCTGCGGGAGCGGGAGATGGAGACCTTCCAGCCGGAAGGTGAGCTGAGCTTCTACCGTCAGCTTGCGCTGGCGGTGGGGGATTGGGCAGAGCTGGCTACGCCCCGGGAGGAAGGAAGCGTCAATCCGCTGGAGAATATTACCTTCCAGGAATATATGGATGAGGTAACCAAGCGGCTGAAGGCTGCGCTTCCCCAGTATGAGAGCCGTGAAGCCCAGGAGCTGATGATCCATGAGGTCATTACAGCGCTTGAGCAGGATAAGCATCTGCTGATTGAAGCGGGAACAGGCACCGGCAAATCGCTGGGTTATCTGCTTCCGGCGATCTACCACAGTGTGAAGAGTGATCAGAAGGTGATGGTCAGCACCCATACCATTAACCTTCAGGACCAGCTGCGGGAGCGGGATATTCCGCTCTTAACCAGCGTTGTGCCGTTCCCGTTCAAGGCCTCCATCTTTAAGGGAAGAGGGCACTATTTGTGTCTGCGCAAGTTCGAACATAGAATGAACAAAAAGGACTTTACGAGTCCAAGGGAAGAAGCACTTACCGCTGCGCAAATGCTTGTCTGGCTAACCCAGACGACAACCGGGGATGATGAGGAGCTTAACTTAAGCGGACGGGGCGGCGATTTCTGGGAGACTGTAGCCAGTGATACCGACTCCTGCCTGGGACGCGCCTGTCCCTGGTTCCGCAAATGCTATTACCACCGGGCCAAGCATGAAGCGGGGATCTCCGATGTGGTGGTCACCAATCACTCCAAGCTGTTCGCAGATGTCAAAGCCGGGCATCAGCTTCTTCCGGCCTACGAGCATCTTGTCATTGACGAAGCTCATCATCTGGAGGATATTGCCGGCAAGCATCTTGGCATGCAGATGAAATATTTCACATTCGCCCATACCCTAACCCGTCTCTACAAAGATAGCCGGAGCGGGCAGCTGCCTGCCCTCCGCCAGAGCCTGCAGTCTTCCGGCAGTGAGCAGGCTTCCGAATGGAGCGGCGTAATTGACCAGATCTATCCCGATCTGCTGACAGTGAAGGAATCCTGGGATGCGCTCAGCGACAGGCTCTTTAGCCTGCTGCCCGAGCGCAGTGACGCCGGGGCCGGTGAAGCAGGCCAGCTCGTAGCACGCCTGCAGCCGGGCAAGAAGCCGAAGGATTGGGAGGAGCTGGCTGCCCTTGAGAATACACTGAACCTCAGTCTGAGCGATATCATCCGCAAGGGTGACAAGATGCTCAGTGAGATGCGTGACACGGACAGCCAGTCCTCCTCGGACAGTCTTGTGACGGATATAGGCGGCTTGTTCAAGGACCTGGCATCCATTAGAGAGCAGATTCGCTTCTTCATGAGCCTGAATGATGAGAATATTGTGTATTGGCTGGAGGGAAGCGGCAATTATAAGGGCAAGTCGCTGCAAATGTATGCCGTTCCCGTAGATGTCAGCACCCAGCTCAGGGAGCTGTTCTTCGACAAGAAGAAGAGCATTATCCTGACCTCGGCCACCTTATCGGTGGATAAATCCTTCCAGTTCATGATGGATAACCTGGGCCTTGGTGAGGCTGCGGAGCAAGGGCGTCTGATGACTGCGTTGCTTCCGTCGCCGTTCAAGTACCGTGAGCAGGCACTGCTGGTCATTCCCCGCGACTTCCCGAGCGTTAAGGGAAGTATAGGGGATGCCCGTTTCGTGGACACGTTAGTCCACTCCCTTGCTGAGACGGCTGTAGCTACACGGGGTCGGATGCTGGTGCTGTTCACCTCCTACAAAATGCTGCGCCAGGTCTATGACCCGCTGAAGGAGGCACTTGTCTCGCAGGATATCGCGGTGCTGGGACAAGGCGTGGAGGGCGGCAGCCGGAGCAAGCTGATCCGCCGCTTCCAGGACACCCCGGCCTCCGTCCTGCTCGGTACCAGCAGTTTCTGGGAAGGGGTCGATATTCCTGGAGAAGCATTGACCTGCCTGGCGATTGTCAGACTGCCGTTCCAGCCGCCGAATCACCCGCTGGCTGAGGCGAAGTCGGAGCTGCTTCAGGCACAGAAGAAGAACCCGTTCATGAAGCTGTCCGTGCCGCAGGCCGTTATCCGCTTCAAGCAGGGCTTCGGGCGGCTGGTCCGTACGGCGAAGGACCGGGGGATCGTGATTGTCTATGACACCAGAGTGATTGAATCATATTACGGGAAGTACTTCCTGTACTCGCTCCCCGGTCCCAAGATGGAGCATATGCTCACCGAGCAGATGGTTCCGAGAATCGCCGAATGGCTGGAAGACGGCGGGGTTTCCTAATTCATCCGCTATTGCTATTATTAATAAGTCATGATTAACCTGATGATCCGTTCCCGCCTCCTCTGCTACTCCGGCAGGCGGCGGGGTACGGTTGCTATAATTGTACGGGTCTAACAAAACTTTTAAGGAGGAGAATACATGAAATCGGATAAAATATCGGAGGCCGTCGTGCGCAGACTTCCAGTGTACCTGCGATTCCTGAACGATCTCCAAAAACGTGAAATCTCCACAGTCTCTTCTCAGGAGCTGGGCCAAAAGCTAGATCTGAACCCCGCCCAGATCCGCAAGGATCTGGCTTATTTCGGTGATTTCGGCAGAAAAGGCATCGGCTACGATGTGTCCTATCTGATTGAGAAGATTCGTCACATCCTGAAGCTTGACCAGCAAATTAATGTTGCACTGGTTGGAGCCGGTAATCTCGGTCATGCCTTGTCTAACTACAACGCTTACTTGAAGGATACGATGAAGATCACTGCCATCTTCGATGCCTATCCGCCGAAGGTGGGCCAGCAGATCAACTCGCTGGTTGTGCAGCCGATGGAGGAGCTAAGCAGTACAATCCGCTCACAGGGAATCCGGATCGGGATCATTACTGTGCCCGACAGCGAAGCCCAGAATGTAGCCGATATTCTTGTGGATTCCGGCATTGAGGCGATTCTGAACTTCGCACCGGTTATTCTCAAGACGCCTGCCAATATCCGGATTCACGCCGCTGATTTCACCACAGATCTGCAGAGCCTGGCCTATTATTTGCATGATGGAAAGGATGCGGCTGAAGATGAGCAGTAAGATCACGATAATCAAGAACGGGCACTTTCTGGTTCCGGGCAGCGATAAGCCAGTGCTGAGCGGGTATATGACCCTGGAGAATGATCTGATTACTTACATAGGTGAAGCTGAGCCGGCAGTGGAGGATGGCGCTCAGGTCGTAGACGGCAGCCGTCTGCTGTTCATGCCTGGTCTGGTCAATACCCATGGACATACTGCCATGTCACTGCTGCGCGGATACGGCGACGATATGGTGCTTCAGACTTGGCTGCAGGAGAAGATGTGGCCGATGGAAGAGAAATTCACTGGTGATGATGTATATTGGGGAACTTCTTTGTCCGTGCTGGAAATGCTGAAGGGCGGCACAACAACCTTCCTCGATATGTATGATCATATGGACCGGGTAGCGGAAGTGACCGAGCAGTCCGGTATTCGTGCTGTGCTGATGCGCGGCGTAATTGGGCTGTGCCCGGAAGAGGTACAGCAATCCAAGCTCGCTGAGGCGATTGCTTTTGCCCGTAACTGGCATGGCAAGGCTGACGGCAGAATTACGACCATGCTCTCGCCGCACGCCCCGTACACCTGTCCTCCAGAGTTTTTCATGAAGTTTGTGCAGGCTGCCCATGATCTGGATCTGCCGATGCATACCCATATGTCCGAGACGCGCCATGAAGTGGAGCAGAACGTGGCCGACTACGGCCTTCGTCCGGTCGCACATCTGGAGAAGCTGGGGATGTTTACCCGTCCTTCGCTTATTGCCCACGGGGTTCATCTGAACGATGAGGAGATCGGGATTCTGGCCCGCCATAACGTTGGCGTGTCGCATAACCCTGGCAGTAACCTGAAGCTGGCCAGCGGTGTTGCCCGTGTTCCGGAGCTGCTGAGAGCCGGGGTTAAGGTCTCCCTGGGTACGGACAGCGCGGCAAGCAACAACAATCTGGATATGTTCGAAGAGATGAGGCTGGCTGCGCTGATCCACAAGGGCGTAAGCGGTGATCCAACAGCGGTACCGGCTCCTGAGGCGCTTCTGATGGCTACGGAGTACGGAGCGCAGTCTATTTTCCTAAGCGGTGTAGGCCGCCTTGCAGCAGGGATGAAGGCCGACTTCATCGCGCTTGATATTGACCAGCCGCATATGCTGCCGCATACCGATCTGCTCTCCCATGCTGTATATTCGGCCAGCGCCAAGGATGTGGAGCATGTATGGGTGAACGGCCAGCAGGTTGTGAAGCATGGACAATGCCTGACACTTGATGAAGAAGCCATCCGCCGCAAAGCACAGGAGACGTTCGAGAGCCTGCTTAAACGGTAACTCAGGAGAACGGGAAAGGAAGCAGCGTGGTGAAGAAGAAGAGGAGAAAATGGATCTGGCTGGGGATTACCGTGGTGCTGCTCCTTCTGTTCGGACTAAGCCAGTTCTATGCCTACATTATGAAGGATCAGTGGAACGAGCGGAGTGAGGCCAAGGAGCTGGCCCAGGCGCGTGCCGGGCTAACAGAGGTTACCAAGGCCCAGAAATCCGTCTGGAATGAGAATGAGATCTACTGGGTGCTAACCGGCAAAAATGAAGCGGGTACCGAGCTGATGGTGTGGGTCCGTTATACCTTGGAGGGCAAGCCTGCCGGAGGCGACAACGGCCTGTATGCCGAAGAGCTGAGCAAAGGAACCTCAGAAGAGAAGATGCGCGGGATCATAACCGCCCAGCTGCCGGACATTACGATCGAACGGCTGCTGCCCGGTGTATATAACGGGGAATATGCCTGGCAGCTATTTTACAAAAAAGACGGGCGCTTCTATTATAACTTCTACCGTTTCAAGGATGGCAGCGCCATCGGTGAGGGGTACAGTCTGCCGAACCGTTAAGCTAAGCGCTCAGCGGCAGAATAAAAACGGGGGGACAGATTATCTGTTCCTCCGTTTTTTTATCCATCATGTTGAAAAGTTTGAGGTACATCAATTGATATACGGAGTGTATACCTCGTCTGCTAGCGCTAACCTACATATATGTTCAATCAAGGAGGATGATGAAATTGGAGATATTAGCATATTTGGATCAGGCGGTGGATTTGTTCAAGGAGGAGCTGGGGGATAATCTGTCGGGGGTTTACCTGCATGGCTCGCTGGCCATGGGCTGTTTTCAAGCGGATTCAAGCGATATTGATCTGCTGATCGTTATACAGGACAAGCTGTCCGCAGAAGCCAGTCTGAGACTTGCCGGGCGTATCGTAGCCTATCATGACAGTCTGCCGAATAAGCGCGGAATCGAACTGTCTATCGTCCTGAAGACATATCTGCGCAATTTTGTGTATCCTACGCCGTTTGAATTTCACTTTTCGGAAGCTCATTTAGAGCGGTATAGAACCGAGGAGAATTATCTGTGCGGCGGTTTTGAGGATGCTGATCTTGCGGCGCATTTTGCAGTGGTCTACCATCGCGGGTTTATCTTGTACGGGGAGCCGATCCGCGAGGCCTTTGCGCCGGTAGACCGCAGGTACTATCTGGATTCCATTGTCCGGGATGTCGAAGATGCGCCGCAGAATATTAATAAATCTCCGGTCTATTACACACTGAATCTATGCAGAGTGCTCTACTATTTGCAGGAGGATTATATCTCTTCCAAGAAGGAAGGCGGAGAGTGGGGACTGCAGCATTTGCCGGAACGCTTTCACGGGCTGCTCAGAAGATGCCTGGAAGAGTATAGAGGAGCGGTTAGCGACCAAGGCTATGACCTGGAGCTATTAACTGATTTTGCAGAATATATGACCGGTGAAATTAAGCGTTAGCCGGATGTAGTGTACGCCGGAATATGAATGTAGCAGCGGCATTTCAGGATCTGAATCTGAGCTGCCGTTTTTTCATTCCTCATGAAACATCCAGAAATTAGTATCAAAAATTTTAAATATATTCACAACTTTATGTAAAATCGTATATACACCTATGATATACTACTACTTGTATCAAGACATGCTTAAGAGCATGTCAGTCTCGGATGGGCGCTAGACACGCTGGCTGGTCTTTATTATAGAGTTAAGCTTGGTCATTATTGAGAGGAGGACGTTTCTTGAAACTTCGTCTTATGCCTGTGCTGCTAACGTCTCTGCTGTCTGCTGCATTATTGTTTGGTGGCTGGTATTCTTACCGTCAATTCGTGGTGCAGGAGCCGCTGCAAAAGCTGGTATCTTCCTACCAGGGAGTGAAGGATTCCCATATTACTATTAAACGCAATGAAGTCACTTTGAAACTGGATTTGCAGCCGGGCACGAAATTACGTGAGCTGGTGCAGTATGTATCGCGAGAAGGCAGCACCGCCATTGATGGCCGGACCCTGAAGCTGGATGTGGAGCAGAAACCAAGCGAGCTGCTGGACGAGTATTGGGATAAAGCAATGTTCTCTGTAGCAGAAGCAATGGAGAGCCGGAAGTATACATTGATCCCAGCGAAGCTGGACGGACTGAAGGAGCAGGACAGTAAGTACAGCGGAGTTACAGCTACCACAGAGATTGACGACAACAATGTGTATGTAAGCCTGAGCAACGGCACAGAGAGCAAATTTATCATTCTGCCGCGTGCAGCAGCGAAGATGGGAGTGTGGAACAATGCCTAAGTACTGGAAAGAGGTTGTAGCCGGTTTCATTCCGGTCATGCTGATTTTTATGGCTTTTGTCGGGATTAATATCTTCCCTGTAATCATAGCGCTAGGCATGGTTGCCGCACTCCTGTTCATAGCCCATGCCCGCGGTGGTTTGGCCGTCAATGCAGGTGCGGACAAGAAGCGTAAGAAGAATGGCCCCTCCAAGCTAACTTTTGAAGAGATCGGCGGACAGGACAATGCTAAGCAGGAGCTGCGTGAAGCGCTGGACTTCCTGATCCGGCATGAAGAGATCAGCAAGTTCGGGATTCGTCCGCTCAAAGGAATTCTGTTAACCGGCCCTCCGGGAACCGGGAAGACGCTGATGGCCAAGGCTGCGGCGCATTATACCGATTCTGTGTTTGTAGCTGCTTCGGGCAGTGAATTCGTTGAGATGTATGTCGGCGTCGGTGCCGGACGGGTACGCGATCTATTCAAGGATGCCCGCACACGCGCGCTCAAGGAGAATAAGCAAAGTGCCATTATTTTCATAGATGAGATCGACGTCATCGGCGGTAAACGCGAAGGCGGACAACAACGGGAATATGACCAGACACTTAATCAGCTGCTGACCGAGATGGACGGGATTTATAACAATGATACCCCGCGTATTCTGCTGGTAGCCGCAACGAACCGCAAAGAGATGCTGGACTCGGCATTGCTGCGTCCGGGCCGTTTTGACCGGCATATTCAGGTGGATATGCCTGACAAGAAAGGCCGCAAGTCGATTCTCGATCTCCATGCCAAGAACAAACCGCTGCACGAGACGGTGAGCTTGGATAAAATTGCCGAAGAAGCCTACGGCTTCTCAGGTGCACAGCTGGAGAGCGTGATGAATGAAGCGGCGATCTACATGATGCGTGAGAATCTGACCCAGGTGGAGCAGCGTCATCTCTCGATGGCGATTGACAAAGTGATGATGGGCGAGAAGACCGACCGCGAGACCAACCATGAAGAGAAGAAGCGTGTGGCGATTCACGAACTTGGACATGCTATTATGGCTGAACTGCTTCGCCCCGGAAGCGTCAGTCAGGTTACACTGACCCCGCGCGGGCAGGCCCTCGGTTATGTACGGCATAATCCGCAGACCGAGCAGTATCTGTATACGAAGGATTATCTGGAGAATCAGATTATGATCGCCCTGGGCGGAGCTGCCGCCGAAGAGATGTATTACGGAGGACGCAGTACCGGCTCCCGCGGAGATTTCGACCAGGCCCTGAATATTGTCGAGACCATGATGAAGTCAGGACTTACCTCACTCGGAATTGCGAATCTGCAAATGGTTACCACGGAAGAGCTGATGAAGGAGAATAGTAAAATCCTGGATGAGCTGATGATTCGTACAAAAGAGCTGCTGGAGAAGCAAAGAAATGTATTTGATTACTCCCTTGACATTTTAATGAAGGAAGAAGTTCTCTCCGGAGAGCAATTTCGTTGTCAATTTCGTGACAGTGTCCTTTTACCGGCATAATTCTTTATGCCGGTTATTTTTTTTTACTTTTCAGACATGCTAAGATATCATTATATGTCGGGCTACTTATTTTTTACGACAGACAAGGTACAATACTGAAGTATAGATACCTGAAAGGATGGAGACTTTTACATGAATTTTAAAAAGATCGGTGTCATCGGCGGAGGCACAATGGGACAAGGGATTGCCGAAATGCTGGCAGCCAAGGGCCTGGATGTTATGCTGGTGGAAAAAACTGCAGAAAGACTGAACTACTCCTACGAAATGATTGAGACCAGTCTCGACAAACAGCTGGAGAAATGGGCGATTACCCAGGCGGAAAAGAAGCTGATTCTGTCCCGCATCCAAAAAGTGACACATTTCGCTGAACTCAGCTCCTGCGATATGGTCATTGAGACCATCGTTGAAGATCTGGAGGCGAAGCAAAAGGTATTCAATCAGCTCGATCAGGTGTGTCCGAGTCACATTATTCTTGCCAGCAATACGTCAACACTCAGCTTGACGGAGCTTGCAAGCTCGACAATGTATCCGGAACGCGTGATCGGCATGCACTTCATACATCCTGTAGGAAAGGTAGATCTGGTTGAAATTGTGCGCGGTCTGAAGACCTCAGACAGCACATTTGAAGATACCAAAGCCTTTGTCGATGAGATTGTAGAGAAAAAAGGCGTCATGATCTACGAATCCCCCGGATTTGTCTCTTCGCGCCTCATTTGCCTGTTCATTAACGAGGCTATGCATGTACTGCAGGAAGGTGTCGCTTCTCCTGAAGATATTGATGACGCTATGCGTATCGGCTACCAGTTCCAGAACGGCCCGCTTGAAATGGCAGACCGCTTCGGTCTGGATTCCGTGCTTGCTGCGCTTGAGAACATGTTCCGTGAATACGGCGAGCTCAAGTACCGTCCATCAACCATTCTCAAAAAGATGGTGCGTGCGGGACAACTGGGTGCAAAATCGGGCGAAGGCTTCTTCAAGTATGACAAGGACGGTGACCGTGTATGAATATCTTAGTTATTAACTCCGGCAGTTCCTCATTGAAATATCAGCTGTATAATATGACCGATGAATCTGTACTCGCCAAAGGCCTGGTAGAACGTATCGGAATGGATTCTTCCATTCTAAACCACAAGCCGACCGGCAAACAGGAAGTTACTGAAGTCAGCGAAATTCTGGAGCACAATACAGCCATCCGCAAAGTTCTTGCCTGTCTGACAGACAAAGAGCACGGCGTTATCGCCTCCACTGACGAGATCAATGCTGTGGGTCACCGTGTAGTACACGGAGGAGAATTCTTTAAAGCTTCCGCACTTGTAGATGCAGATGCGAAGACCAAGATCCGTCAGCTGTTCGATCTCGCGCCGTTGCATAACCCGGCTGCCATGATGGGGATTGTTGCATCTGAGAATAACATGCCTGGTGTGCCGCAGGTTGTTGTATTTGATACTGCCTTCCATCAGACGATGCCTGAGAAGGCTTATATGTATGCCATTCCAAGAGTGCTGTACAATAAATACAAGGTCCGCCGTTATGGTGCACACGGAACTTCCCATGATTTCGTCAGCAAGGCAGCGGCTGATTATCTGGAACGTCCGCTTAATGAGCTGAAGATTATCACTTGTCACATCGGTAACGGTGCAAGTGTAACTGCAGTAGATGGCGGTATATCCGTTGATACTTCCATGGGTATGACACCGCTGGAGGGTCTGATGATGGGTACCCGCAGTGGAGACCTTGACCCGGCAATTGTTCCTTATGTAATGAATAAAGAAGAGCTGTCTGTTGGTGAAGTGAATTCCATGCTGAACAAGCACAGCGGACTCCTGGCTATTTCTGGCGTTAGCAGTGACATGCGTGATATTATTGACGGTGCAGAGAAAGGCGAGCCTAATTCTACGCTTGCTTTTGAAATGTACGAGTACCGTTTGCGTAAATATATCGGTTCTTACGCAGCTGCCATGAACGGCGTAGACGTTATCGTGTTTACTGCCGGTGTGGGCGAGAATGCTTCCCTGCTGCGCGAAAAAGTACTGAACAACCTTACGTTCCTCGGAATCGAACTGGATGCTGAAGCCAACAAGGTCCGCTCCGGCGATCCGCGCCGCATCTCTAAGGCTGATTCCAAGGTACAGGTGCTTGTGGTTCCAACGAACGAAGAGCTGGTGATTGCACGCGATACCTATCGCCTTGTGCAGGGAATTAACGGCTAAATTAGAGGAGAGATTACAGGCATGGCTAATAAGAGTGTAATCAAGAACGTGAATGAGCATGTCGGAGAGAGTGTTGTGATCGGATCTTGGGTCAACAACAAGCGCTCCAGCGGTAAAATTCAGTTCCTGCAGCTTCGGGACGGTACCGGTTATATCCAGGGGGTTGTGGTGAAATCGGAAGTCTCTGAGCAGGTCTGGGATGATGCCAAGCGCCTGACCCAGGAAAGCTCGCTGTATGTAACCGGAATTATCCGTGAGGAGCCCCGCAGCCAGTCTGGCTACGAGATGACGGTTACGGGAATTGAGGTCTTGCATATTACCGAGAATTACCCGATTACCCCCAAGGAGCATGGCGTCGATTTCCTGATGGATCACCGTCATCTCTGGCTGCGTTCCTCCAAGCAGCGGGCAGTAATGGTCATTCGTGCAGAGATTATCCGCGCGGTTCAGCAGTTCTTCAATGAGCGCGGCTTCACGAAGGTTGATCCGCCGATTCTGACGCCGACGTCTGCAGAAGGGACAACCAACCTGTTCCACACCAAGTATTTTGAAGAGGATGCCTATCTGACCCAAAGCGGACAGCTGTACATGGAAGCCGCAGCCATGGCTCTGGGACGCGTCTATTCGTTCGGGCCTACCTTCCGTGCAGAGAAATCCAAAACCCGACGCCACTTGATCGAGTTCTGGATGATTGAGCCGGAAATGGCCTTCACAGATCATGAAGAGAGCTTGTGCGTGCAGGAGGATTTCATCAGCTTCGTGGTGCAATCCGTGCTTACGAATTGCCGCGCCGAGCTGGAAGCGGTGGGCCGCGATGTCTCGAAGCTCGAGAATATCAAAGCACCCTTCCCGCGTATCAGCTATGACGATGCGATTAAGTTCCTGAACGAAAAGGGCTATGAAATTGCCTGGGGCGATGATTTCGGGGCTCCTCATGAAACGGCGATTGCCGAAATGAGCGACAGACCGGTCTTCATTACCCACTATCCGGCTGCCTTCAAGGCCTTCTATATGAAGCCGCATCCTGATCGTCCTGAAGTGGTGCTGTGCGCGGATATGATCGCTCCTGAAGGCTACGGGGAGATCATCGGCGGATCACAGCGTATCGATGATCCGGCGCTGCTGGAGGCCCGCTTCAAAGAACATAACCTGTCGATGGACACCTACAAATGGTATATGGATCTGCGCACCTATGGCACGGTTCCGCACTCCGGATTTGGTCTGGGACTGGAGCGTACAGTAGCCTGGATCTGCGGTCTGGACCATGTCCGTGAGACGATTGCCTTCCCTCGTACCCTGTACCGTCTTTACCCTTAAGAATAGGGAAAGGGGGCTTAAGTATGGACGGAAAAGGTTGGAATACCTGGGGCGAGGGCGTAGCCTTCGGCCTGGAGAACGGAATGGCCGTCATTCCTTATGCACTCTTGAAATATTACCGCAAGCTGAATCTGACCGGCAGCGAATCTATGCTGCTGATTCATCTGCTCTCTTTCCGGCAGGTGGAGGGAATTGATTTCCCTTCCCTGGAGGAGCTGCAGGCTGTAACCGGGCGCAGTATTCCGGTGATTGCCGGAGAGCTGCAGAAGCTCATGAAGGAGGGGTTCATCAGCATCGACGGAGCCGACGATGAGCTGAGGGACATCCATTATGAGCGCTATAACTTCTCCGGCTTATACGCGAAGCTTGGTACTTATCTGGCGGAAGTCTCGCGGGAGAAGGCACAGGAGAAGCCCGGTCAGGCCGGGAGGGAACCGGGGGCTCGGGCGGTGGCTCATCACTCCGGGACTCCGATACCAGATGGCGGCGGCAATGGCCGCCTTGCGGTGCCGGGTGACAAGGAAGCAGAGGGCGGACGGAGTCTGTTCAGCATTTTCGAGAAGGAATTCGGGCGTCCGCTGTCCCCCATGGAATGTGAATCCATCTCCGGCTGGGTGGATGAAGACCGCTATCCCGAGGAGCTGATTCTGCTCGCGCTGAAGGAGTCGGTCTTTGCAGGAAAGGTTCATTTCCGGTATATTGACCGCATTCTGCTGGAATGGGCCCGCAACCGGGTGAAGAATGCCCAGGATGTCAAAGCCTATTCCCAGAAATTCCGGGGCGGCGGCAGATGAGCGGATTGAAGTAGGTATATGCCGGTCCAGGGCGAGGCCCGGCCGGTTAAGGTGTCCCTTAAGTCATGTATGTGGCTTATGGGGCATCTTTTTTTGCTGCTTGTGAGTTGGACGAAAGTGGGCGGGGAGCGGTGGTGAGGGGCAGAAGTGTACCTGAAATCAGGAAAAGTGTGCTTAATGCGGTTCGGCCCCCTAATTGTGGAGACATTCTGCTAAAAACTCGTGTTTTCGCAGTTTCTCGTTTACAGCGTTATTTCTATCGGTTTTAGCTTGCCCGCTTTCCA